>JBHIUL010000061.1:1328-7477 GCA_042138315.1 Nitrosarchaeum sp. | reverse complement strand
AAAATAAAAACAGAAGAAGAGTTACTTCGTGATAACAAAAAAATTCAAGATGAATTAGAAATACAGCGCTCTAAATTATCTCAACTAATTTTAAATCGAAAAGAATACGAAAAACAAGTTTTATTGGAAAAATCATTGCTAGACTCCCAAATTAATGAGGAACATCTCAACATTCAGGCACAAACACAACTATCTGAGCAAATTCTTTTACAAAAAAAAGAAATAGAGAATGTAAAATCTGAACGAAATGAATTAATGAAAAAGATTTCGATTGAAAAAGAAAAAACAGCAAAAGAACTTCAATATCAAAGAAATCAATTATCTCAAACACGTTCAGAACAAGAAGAAATTGAAAAACAGATTAAAGAAGAAAAAACACTTCTTTCCAAAATGCTTGAAGAGCAAAAATTGAATTTACAAAAACAATCTCAAATTAGCCTAGAAATCAAAGAAAAACAGACAGATTTAGAAAAAACCAAAAAAGAATTTGATGAAATTTTTTCTCAAGTAACAGATGAAAAAAAGAAACTTGCTGAATCTGAAAAATTGAAAAAACTAATCAAATCTCAAGAAAATGACTTGAATAAAACAAAAGAAAAACGATTGAAAATTGAGGAAGTCATTGCTAAAGAAAAAGAAGAAATCACTAAAAAAACTAAAGAGGAACAAGAAAAGCTAAAAATTCAAAGTATTTTGGCAAAACAAATTACTGATGAAAAAAATGCATTAAAGGAAATACAACAAAAACGTAAAGAAATTGAAAAACAAATCAAGTCTCAAAAACAGGAATTAAAAGAACAACAACAGAAAATAAAGAAGGAACTCTTGGCCAAAAACAAACAACTAAAATCAACTATTTCAAAATCAAAAAATTCAAAATCTAAAAAATCATCAGAGACAATCTGAACTCTAAGATCTCTAACTAATGCTTAATCTGCTTATGTTTTTATGTGAAAGTCATTTTCAGACTTAAAAAGACAGTTGTGTGTAATTGCACAACACTATGGTTATCTTTTGAGTAGGGAATAAAATTTATGGATAGCACCAAACGAACTCTGGCAAAAACTGCTGTATATCGAGGCTCAATTACGGTGTTGTTATTTGGATTACTTTGGGTGTTTACTGGTGATATCTATGAGACTTCGCTTGTTACGATAGTTTTCAATATTGCAGCCACAATAATTTATTATTTTCATGAACGGATGTGGGTAAAAATAAGATGGGGAAGTACAATTTCAACAAACCCTGCCTTAAATACATAAATTCTTTATCAGACATCTGCGAGATGCAATTCATTATCTTCGATCAATTTTATATTTTAGAATATTAACTTAATAATATGAGACTGGCAAAAAAATGTCTTATTTGTGGGAGATATTTTATTGGCTTTGAAAAATATTGTACTATGGGATGTATGGAGCAAACCTATAGTACGAATTAATTTTTACCAGCAACCGTAATTAATCTATTATTTCATTCTATAATTAGTGAATATTCGGTCAAAATTTATTTTCCTAATTTTGCTAATTACCATTCCTATTCTTCTTCTTGGAGGGGGATTGCATTATTCTTTATTAGAAGATCATATCACTCAATCAACCTTAAATGAACTTGATGTTATTGTATCATTAAAGAAGGCTCGTGTTAATGATGCAATAGATCGAAATTTTGAGCGATTAAATATAATCACAAGCAAAATTCAATTGTCAAAAGATCTTCAAAACTATGAACAAAATCCAAATCCTGCTGATCTGATCATGATCAAAGATATTTTGGATGATGGATTGAGATCCATTTCTGATTTTGAGACTATTGCTATTTTTGATATAGATAACAATATGGTGTTTTCATCTAGCCGATTAAATTCATTTGATTCTATTCCAAATGAGCCCCTTGAATTGGGACGTGTTTCAAACCACTTGTCAATTGGATATCATAACAATAATGTGCGAATTATCTTATCTGGACCGTTAATTTTGAATAACGCCCACATTGGAACTGTTGTAATTGTAGTATTGCCTGATTCTATAATGAATATAACAAATAATTATACTGGATTGGGAGCAACTGGTGAAGCCTTCTTGGCAAAACGTGATCAAGATGGTAATGCTCTTTTTTTAACTCCTTTACGATTTGATCCAGATGCACAACTAACAAGAATTGTGTTTTCCGATCAACAAAATATCCCAATCACACGTGCATTGCTAAAACAAGAAAGAAGTTTTATTGATACCGTAGACTATCGAGGTGTTGATGTATTGTCATCTTCTCGATATATCGAAAAAACTGATTGGGGTCTAGTCGTAAAAATAGATAAAGATGAAGCGTTTACAGCATTAAATTCATTGCAATTTATTTTAATACTGAGTATTGCTATTTTAATCACTCTTTCTGTAATTGCTTCTATTTTCTTTGCAAATAGCATATCACGACCAATACAACAATTACGAAATGCTACAAAAGAAATTGCAAAAGGGAATTTCAATACAATTGTTTTATCTCATGGCAATGATGAGATAAACCAACTTGCATTAGATATTAAAGAAATGGAATCCAGTCTACAAACTTTACAACATAATATGCTAAAAAACGAAAGAGTAAACACTATTGGTGAATTATCTTCTAGAATTGCACATGATATGCGAAACCCGTTAACTGTTATTTCTGCACTAGTGGGAATTTTACTAGAAGAAAATAAAAATAAATTATCTGAAAATGATATGCAACGTTTAGAACGTATCCAATTGGCCGTTACCCGACTTAATCATCAAATCAATAATGTGCTAAATTTTGTAAGGAATACTCCATTAAAAAAAGAACCATCTTCCCTATCAAAAATTATATCAAATTCATTAAACTTGATGATAATTCCTAAAACCGTAATTGTGAATAAACCTAGTACTGACTTTGAACTTAATTGTGATCCATTTAAAATAGAAATTGTTTTTATGAATTTAATTAAAAATTCACTTCAAGCTATGAATGATAATGGAACTATTACTATTAACATGACTAAAGATGATAATTTCATTCATATTGATTTCATTGATTCTGGCCCTGGAATTGATGGTGATTATTTGCCTAAGATATTTGATCCGATGTTTACAACAAAATCTGAAGGTACTGGATTGGGTTTGTTAAGTTGCAAGACCATAATTGAACAACACGGTGGAACAATCACCGCTAAAAATAATCCTACTACATTTTCGATACTTTTGCCAATTTCTTGATATTCTATTGTGGTCACGCATGTTTGTTATGTTAATTTCCAATATTCATAAATAGTTGACCTGTATTAACTAGGTCGACCTAGTTAAGATGACCTATTATGAACCTAATTCAGAATTGTTTGAGCGTGAACGAATTATTTTAGATCATATCAAAAAACATCCTGAATTACATCATAATGCATTGATGAAAATGATTGTTCCTGAATATATGGCTAAAACAACATTTGAAAAAACCAGAAATTCACTACTTGAAAAAGAAATAGTTTTGGTACAAAAAAAAGGTAATATGAAATTCTATGTTGCAACTGCAAATTATCATACAAAGTTTCAACAACATATTGAAAGGATCACCAACACTTCTTTTCATAATATCAAAACTCATATCAAAAAACTCGAATATGCATATCCGCATAAAGATGTAAATGAAAAAATTGCAACCACAAATTCATTACTGAAAAATCTATTCCAAATAGATAATGGGTTTACTTTTTTAGATTCTAACAAAAACCCACACAAAACATTGTATCGTGATGAACATTTAGAAATTCAGCAACTCATTCATGATCTTATTACCATTGTTCAACACGATAAGGACTATGATACGATATATCCTACTATTATGAGTTATCTAAGTACTAGCATGCCAAAAGACTATCTTGAATAATTGTTTTAATTAGGTCTATCTGGTTTTTATTCTGGTGTATTTTACTATATTTGAAAATGGGATTATTATACACAAAATTTTATCTAGATTTTGAACCAAATGAATGGAAGGAAATATCTACTAACCCCGTAATTTTCCAAACTATTGTTGACAATGTTTCTATTGAAATTTATGATACCTCTCAGAATTCCTATAAATTAAAATTCAGAAAAGGTGGGAAGTTGCAACTTTTTAGAGTTGTAGGAAAATTCCGTCTTACGTGGGATGATGATGATATAATCCAATAAGCAGATAAAATATTAACTGGTTTTGTAGTGTCTCTGTATTGTCTTTACATGATGAGGTAAAACAGATTTTAGATAATTTTGATACTGCTTCATATGATGATATTCTCAAAATTTTGACTCAAATTAAACCCCATCTTAAAAGTGATCTGACTCAGACCTATCTTCAAGGAAAAATTCAAGGAATTTTAGACGTAAACGGCAGTGCTGAAAAGAAAAAATTATGTAAAAATCTAAAACCCTACCTTGATTGGTATCTGCAGGGAAAATAATTAAACTGAAAATTGATTAATTTTATTTAATGCTATTTTGATTGATGCCAAGTCATTTTTAACCAATACCATATCTCCAATTAATTTTAAAAAATACTCATGACCTGTATCTTGTGCCTTTTTAATATCAGCTTCATATGATAACAGTGCTTTTACTAAAAACGGTGCTTCGTTACTTAATGAAGTAAGTAACTTTGTATCTGATAAACACTCTTGAATTTTTTTTGCAACTTCATCAATTTTTGGGATTGTCTTTGCTGCTTCTTGCTGAAGTAACGATGCAAACATAGCAGCTGAATCTTTTAATTCTGGGCTATTTCCTATTGTACGTAATCTTTTTTTGTAATGATTCAGAGATTTTAAAATTATTTCATAACCTCCTTCTTCTTTAAGATAAATTCCACCTATCCAAATTTTATCTGACAATTTTTAAAGTTGAAATTCTGCATTAATATAATTTCTGGATTGTATTTTTATTTTTTTTACCACTAGTATGATTTCTACTTGATGCTAATATATGAGAAATACATAATCATGCTGTTGAACCTCAAAAATGAATTTGGCATGGTGCAATTACTTGCATGTTGTCCAAACTGTTCCAGATCTTCTCTTTACTGTGGAAAAATACCTACAAATTTACGAGATATGGCAAATAAGGAAGTGTTATTTTGTAAAGCTTGTAAATTTATTGTGCCTGTGGATGAATTCAAAGAGATACTATCTAGCGTATAATTTTGCTAATTTCTAATTATTCACTTTGTTGTAACCTGGATTTTATTTTTCAAACTCTTTGATTTGAGGTTGATTTCTATTAATCAAATACAACAAAAGTCCTGCTAACGTTACCCCTATGCCTAGTAACCCGATAAATGTTCCTGCATGTTTTATTGATCGAAATAATGGTTCTATTTGAGTACCTTGAATCGAATAAAACAATATCAATCCCAATATTACCATAATTCCACCTGTTACAATAATTATAATCCCGCTTTTCATTAACTGATTTTAGATATGCCATCTAATAAACATCAATGAATATTTTTGTAAATGTATTCACTTTTGTTTTATTGATTGTTCATGTATAATTTAAACACCGTAATTCCTTTAAATCAAATTAGTTTCTAATTATTATGAATATTTTATTTTATTTATCTTCTGTGTTGGTGCTCTTTAGTTTTACAAATGTTGTTTTTGCTGCAACTTATGAAATTAACATGCCGTCTGGCTCTGCAAGTCCTGATTCTCCATATTTTTGGCAGAATGAAAAATCTGGTTTAGCTACTGGTGATATTGAAATTTTGATTGGTGATACGGTTATTTGGAATAACGCAGATCGTTCAAAACATACTATTACATCTGGAACAGTTGATGGTGGACCGGATGGTATTTTTGGTGGTACTTCATTTTTAGTTCCAGGACAATCATATAGTTTTAAATTTGATAAATTAGGTCAATATCCATACTATTGTTTAATTCACCCTTGGATGACTGGCACAGTTTCTGTTATTGACGGATACCAAGTAATCCCTCAAATTGGAAAAACTATCGGTGATGGCTCGTTATTTTTTAATGTTCAATATCAGTTTGATCGTCTTCTATCTCTTGTTGTAATTGATGAGATGCAAAAATTACTTACATTTGAAATAATTGGAAATTCTCAAGATGACTTTGGTACATTAAAAATTCTTTTACCTGTTGA
>JBHIUL010000061.1:0-1228 GCA_042138315.1 Nitrosarchaeum sp. | reverse complement strand
TTTGATTTTAGAGCCAAATTTCAAAGAATAATTTTTTACTTTTGTTAATTTTAAGATATTTTGAATACTTCAATAGATTATATTTAGTAATTTTACTTTTAATTTTATTATGAAAGCATCAAAAACTGATCTGCTAAAAATTGTTGAATCTATGATCAATTTGGATCCTAAAATGAGATTTGCTGCAATTATTGATCCTAAAGGCAACATAAAGGAAGCAATCATGAAAAGTGGGAAAACCTCATTAAAAACTCAAAAAGAGGAAGAACATTTTTGCAAACAAGTAGCTCAGCGAAGAAAAATGAGACAAGAATTTGATAGAACGTTGGGTAAAGTTCGCTATGTGCATGTTGAAAGAGAAAAAGTAACTCAAATGGTAACTTATACTAAAAGAAATATTGTTTATTTTACTATGGAGCCTGAAATGCCTACTGCTACAAAAATTCGTATCATTACAAAAATTAAAAAAATAACATCTGATCTATAATTTTTTCAATACGTTTCTAATCCTGAGATGTCTCTTAAAAAATTTATTGCAGATTCAAAAATGTTTGAATACGATAAACATTATCGAGAATGTCAACAAAACAACCACCCATTCATTAAAGCAAGAATAAATCTCAGTAATGGAAATTATTATGTTCAAATTGACTTGATGACTTGCAATTATAATTTTACTTTAGAAGGAGAACAGGAATTAAAAAATTTCTTTGAATCTGAAATTCATTTTCTTGAATCAAATTCTTACCCAAAAACATCCTTTAAAGGATATAATGTGAATAAAGAACTCTCTTGGTTTGATGGTGTTGTACCTAACAGATTGGTCTTTTTTTGTGAAAAACTGTATGAATTATCTCAAAAGTACCATGATTGATTAATTTGCACTGCTTGTTTCATTCCTTTCTAGGCTTCAATTTTGCTCTTCTATCTCCGGAAACATGTCTTTGATTCTTTTTTTGTCTAATTCCATAGCTTCTATCCTATTTTCCAAATGTTTTATGATTGTTGGATCAGTTTCATCTTGCTTTTCATTTTGAATATTGTCTATTGTGTTCGTTAATGATTTGTAATATTTTATATGATTTTTTCTAGATTCTTCAGATTTGTCTTCAGGTTTTTCACTCAATTTAATTTTCATAAATTTAGTTTGAAAATAAGGATTGTGTATGTCTATTTTTTGGTAATGATTATTTACACTAATATTGAAATTTAATTAGTTTATTTCATG
>JBHIUL010000060.1:0-7546 GCA_042138315.1 Nitrosarchaeum sp. | reverse complement strand
CCTGCATTAGATGCTTACTTGATGGCTGCTTTGTATCCTAGTGTGGAAAGTGCAAAAAACGCATTTGAATTTATGGAGTCTTCTGGTAATACAGTTGATGATAAAATTGTTCAAGGATTTATTGAAAGAATGCATTTGCCAAACGCAAAATTGGCATTCATGTCTACTATTTTGGGATTAAAAAATTCAAATGTTATCACAGATAAACTAAAAACAATTCTTGCACCCACACTAATTATCTGGGGTTCAAAAGATCCAGTAATCCCAATTCAATGTGCAGAAAGTTTTCTCTCTTCTATCAAAAATTGTAAATTTTATGAAATGACTGATACTGGCCATACTCCATATGTTCAAAATCCTGCTGTTTTTACCTCTGTTGTTTTGGATTTTCTTTTGTCTAGATAGTCTAGTTTATATACCATTTAGTTCCTATTATTACCAATGAGCGGTAATTATAACCAATTTAATACTTCAGAAATGTTCAAAGACTGGATTCAAAAAAACGGTCGTGCACAAGCTGAATTTATGAAAAACTTTGGTTTGCTGATGACAAATCAAAATGCACAAACATTCAATCCTTTAGAAACTTTGAAAGAAGTATCTGAAAACACCCGAAATGCTCAATCTGAGATGATGAAAAATGCATCATCCATGCAAAGCAAAAGTATGGAAACAATGTTTCAGATTGGTCAAATGCTCCCGTCTTTTATGAATTGGGGTGCATACAAAACAACTGTTAGTAGTAATGGTAGAATTTCTATTCCAGAGGCAGAACGTAATGCACTTGGATTAGGAGAAGGTGACCTGGTTCAAGTCATAGTTCTTCCAATAGCAAAAAAATCAAAAAATAAGGAGGTGAAACAATGAGTAAAAACGAACAAACACAAGATGTAAAAGATCTATTTTCTGTTTATCAAGAAAATATAGACAAACTATTCACTGGTATTAGACAATCAGTACCACAATATCATCAATCAATTACTAATGTTCAGCAAGAATATTTACAAGCATATCAAAATATTGTAAATTCTACAATTACAATACAAAAAGAATATGCAAAGAAAGCTGGTATTGCAACTAACACTCCACAACAAACAATACAAGTAATTCATGATACCACAGAAGAATTTGTTAAAGCAACGTCAATACAAAACCAAATAACACTTGCAACAATAGATGCAACACAACAAAATATTAAAACATTCAATGACAATGCAAAATCATTTGCCGACTTGAATAGAAATATTCTACAATCTTGGATTTCAGCATTCACCACAAAAAATAATTAGTGGTAATTTTTTATTTTTTTCTTTTTTTATTTTATGATCTTTCTGCAAGCCATTTTCCTAGCTCCGGAAGTATCTTATTTTGAGATAATGAGCTTGCAATCATTCCTACATGACCTGTTGGGTATATTTTCAATGTTTTATCTTCACTTCCAACAGCATAATGAAGTGGCATGCTACATTCTGGTGATACTAAATGATCCCCAACTGCAACTTGTATGAATAATGGCATATCTATTTTTTTCAAATCTATGCGCTTACCTGATATGTGCATTTTATTTTGAATTAGTAAATTATCTTGATAGATGTCTTTGATCCATTGTTTGAAAAGCTCTCCTGGTATTGGTGGTGTATCTCCTAACCATTTTTCAACTCTTAGGAAATTATCTACAAATTTTTTATTTTCAATATTTTTAAAGAAATTCACATATTTTTCAATACCTTGTTCAAACGGTTTTAGTACTGAAAAGCAGTAATACATGAATTCTGGAGGCATATTTCCTATGATTTCTACCATTTTATCTACATCCATGTGTTTGGCTAAATTACTAATTACAGTTGTATCTCGCCAACCGTCAATTACTGGGGCTGTTGCAATATAGTTTTTCACACTTTCTGGATGTAAAGCTGCATATGCAGTTGCTATTGTGGCACCAGTACAATACCCTTGTAATGATATCTTCTCTGTGGATGTTTCATCTTTGATAAATTCTACACTGCCATCTAAATACCCGTTAACATAATCATCAAAATCCAAATACTTGTCCATACTTGTTGGGCTTCCCCAATCTAACATGTATACATCAAATCCTTGTAATAATAGATTTCTAACCCAACTTTTTTCTGGCTGTATATCCAAAATATGATATCTGTTAATCAGAGCATATGAAATCAACAATGGTGTTTTGTGTTGTTTTTCTGTTAGTGGTCTATAATGCAATAATCTGGTTTTATCTATTTCTTGTACAATGTCATGTGGGGTTATTTCTAAACTTATTTCATCTGGGGCTGAAACTAATTTTGGTGCATCCATGACATGCTTTCCAAATTTTATCATTTCTTCTATGATCTTAGGATCAAACTTTGATTCGTTTTTCATTTTATTTCATCTGATTTCTTTGATTCTTTTTTCTTTTTTAATTCAATTTCTAATTTTGTCACTCTTTTTTTAAGAGCATGTAATTCTTTGTATACTTCATCAATTTCTGCTTTGCTTGGTAGGTTTGCTGACTGTAAAATTACATTTGAAATATTGTTCCAATGTTTTGTAAGCTCAAGCTCCTTTGAAACAAGCTTTCCATAATTTTCTCCAAATTTTTCTGAATCAAATAATTCTGTAAAATCATTGTCAAAAATGTCTATCCATATTCTTTTGAATGATTCCATTTGTTCTACATCGTGTGGAACATCTGGTGATTTCAGATTCACTTTTTTTTGTGCTTCTGCCCATGTTTCTGATAATTGTTTATAGTATTCTGTTACAAATTTATTAAATTCCATTAAACTTTCATTAATCTGAATTAATTCTGTAGATATCTTCTTGGAGTTTGAAGCAAATGTTCTCATTGGTCCCATAGACGTTAATGCTTGTGGTTTACTTGCCATTAGATGTATGATGTCTGTCCAGAATAACGAAAGATGTTTGTAATAATCTGTAATTTCTTTTGAAGATTGCGCTTCCACGGATTAATAGAATCATAGCTCTCAATAAATAGATCGCTTGTTTAATTAGACAAATGGTCAATACTGAAGACCTTGAAAAAATATGTAAAAAGATCATAAAACTGGATTCTAAGATGAGGTCTGCACGAATTATCAATAATCGAGGACATCTAGTTGCTGGAGGTATGAAAAAAGGAATACTGTCATTAGAATCTCAAAAACAAGATGAAATGTTATTTGTGGAACTTGCACTTAGAGTTCGTATGAGGCATGAATTTGATAAAGAGTTTGGCGAGGTTCATTTTTCAATGTCTTATAGAGATAAAGTAATTGTGATGAGTTTCCCTCTGGCAAATGATGATGTTTTGTTAGTTTCCTCTGAAAAAGATATTGATTTTGGAAAAATTCCGTTTAAAATTCTTAAACTTGTTGCACCATTGAAAAAATCTATTTTGGAAACTTTTTAATTTTTTTTATTAATAACGACTTAATTCTAGTATATTTTATAATAATTATGAAAAACACATTTCAAAATGTCACCTGGACTGATATTGAAAGACTAACCAAATTACTTTCCAAGAAAATTTCTATGTTGTCCAAAGATTTTTCAAGCATTTCTACGATCAGCCGTGGGGGTCTAGTCCCAGCAAGACTATTAGCTGATCATATGGGAATTGATGTTATACTTGTTGATAAAAACAATGTTCCTTTTGATTCTCTTTTCGTTGATGACATTTTTGATTCTGGTGATACATTCAAGAAAATAATTTCAAAAGTAGATGATCCTTCAAATTTTGTATATGCTACATTATTTGCAAGACGTGGTAAAATTTATCCAAAACAATTGGTATATGCTCAAAAAACAAAAGGCAATGAGTACATTGTATATCCTTGGGATAAATTAGAATATAGACGGTCGCAAAATTCTTTCTTATGATTTTTAATTCATATGCAGTTATTTTTTATGTCTGTTTTTTAATTTACTTGCATACATTGTGGTGATTTCCCTTCATGTCTATCTTGATAATCTTTGATCAAATCATTTGTTATTTGTTCATATGATAAAGTCTCCATGTATCTTATTCTTGTTGCATTTGATATGCATGGTTCTTTGTTTTTATCTTGAATGCTTGTTTTAATATTTTCTGAACCACCTATGAATAAAATTTTCATTGAAGCATGCATCATATATACTCCAGACGATTGTGGTATTTTTGAAATAGTTTCTTCATTAAAGTCAAGCCAATCTGACCATGTGTTTTCATTGCTTGGCATTTCTATCCTATTTTTGAATCATTTTTCTCAACCCTGCACATCGGTTTCTAATTGTTACTTCTGTAACCCCTGATGCAATTGAGATTTCTTTTTGTGATTTTACCTCACCTGTACTAATACATGCTAAATACAATGCAGCCGCTGCTATTCCCATAGGATCTTTTCCTGCAACCATTCCTATTTTTTTTGCTTGCTCTAGTATCTCTACTGCTTTTCTTTTACTTTTTTCATTTAATCCTGCAATGCTTGCAATTCTTGCTACTCCTTTAACCGGATCTACTACTGGCATTTTCAATTCCAACTCTCTGAAAATCAATCTGTAACATCTTGCTACATCTTTTCTTCTAATGTTGATTCCTTTTGCAACATCATCTAATGTTCTAGGCGTTTCTGTATTTCTGCATGATGCATAAAGACATGCTGCAACTAAACCTTGGATTGAACGTCCTCTTACAAGCTTTTTTTCCATCGCCTTTCGATAAATATATGCAGCTTTTTCAATTACAGCATCTGTTAATGCAAGTTTATCTTTTAATTTACTCATCTCATTTAATGCTTGTCTGAGATTTCTATCTGCAGAAGAATGTGCTTGTGATCTACTGTCCCAAGTTCTTAATCTTTCAATTGAACTCTTCATTGATGATGTAAGTGGTTTTCCAGTAGAATCTTTGTTGGCTGTGCCAATTATTGTTGATAATCCCATATCGTGCATTGTTAAAGATGTTCCAGCACCGACTCTGGTTCGATTTGTGTCATCATTTGCAAAGGAACGCCACTCTGCACCTGTATCTGAAATTTTATCTGAAACTACAAAACCACATTTTCCACAAAATAATTCCCCCGTGGTTTCATCTGTTACCATTTTTTTATCACCACATGACGGGCATTTTGGCCCTGAAACTATTGTACTTTTAAGCATAATATTTACAAATTTACTAATTACCTTATTATTCATTTTACCAAATTTCTGCAGGTTAATTGTGTGTAGGTTAAGCTAACGCTTGTTCTTGTTTTATAGAATTAGAATAATGATTATGCTTTAACTTAGATCTATTTTTCACGTTTATCCTAATAGACAATATGCATAATTTGGTTTTAATGTTGTATACATTATGCTATTCGGATCAGTTACATGTTCAAGTCCAATTGAATGTCCTAATTCATGCGTCATTATTTTCTCAACTGTTTTTACATCGTATAACTGAAACCTTCCATCGCAATTATAATCTCCTAGTGTAACTTCTACGACTCCCTTTCCAATATGTGCATGTCCTAAAACACCTTGTCCTATATCTCGAACTACCCATGTTACCCACACATTAGCTTCGCTTTTTTGATTAGTGATTTCAAATTCCATTCTAACTTTTTGCCCGTTTGTACTTAGTTCTTGATTTTCCCAAAACAAAAATGAATTTTGTAATGTACTTACATGATTTAATGGCAATCCTGATGGTTGTTCGTTAACAAATACTTTGTAATGTACTACATACACTTCATCTATAATTTTGTATGTTGGATTTGGGAAATGACTAGAAGCTTTTTTTACTTCTTCTTCAAAATTCCATTTTATGTAATCTCTTAGAAATTTTTTTATTACTTCTTTACTTGGGTTTGGATCTTCTATGTATCTTTTTTCATCTATGACATTTTTTGTAATGCTACGTAGATATTTATCAAACATGTTAAATTCATAATCTTTTTCCTTTTGAATTTCTTCTTGCGATTTTTTATTATTTACAACTATGATTCCCTTTTCAACCATGTATTGTATGCCTAAAATAAATTCTTGATCATTTATGGCATTTTCTGCCCACCATGACGCATTATTTCGTATCCAGTCTGGTATTTTTTCCCCTTTGTCTGATTTTATTTCTGTTAATGGGATTTGTATTATTTTATTATCCATCATAAATAATAGCGCTGCTTTAAATTCAGAATCTTTGATTTGTCCTTCTGACCACCATTTTGCTATTGGTTTTACCCAATCTGGAATTTTTGTAATCTCTCTTTTTTCTATCTCTACTGGTTTTTTTGTTGCAGTGTATGGATATTTTGCAATCACTTTATCTGTAAATTCTTTATAATTATTGATCACTGTACTATCTGGTTTTAATTTTATTGCTTTCTCAAAATAGTATTTTGCTTCGCTATATTCACCTAAATTTCCAAAACCCACACCCATTCCAGTAAGCGCTGTTACATCATCTGGCTTTTGCTGTAAAATTTTATAAAACTCTTTTAATGATTTTTCATGATATCCTGAATTACTTAGAGCAATAGCTTTCATTTTTAATGTGGATACGTTGTTTGGGGCTTTCTCCAAAATATTATCGTAAATTATAATTGCTTTATTGTAATCTCCTTTTACAAAATGTTCGTTAGCTTGTTTGAATAATGTTTGCACATCATTTGAACTTTGAGCAAATGCTGGAACTGAAATGACACTTGATAATAGCAATATTATGCTTAAAAAAACACGCATGATCATATGCTTGATATTTTACTTCGAGCTATATCTTATTTACACATAATGTGAAATCTTGTTTTATTTTAATACTAAACACTGTTTTATTCACTTAGTAAATCTTTAATCTTTCAACAATTACAAATTTTTAGATTGAGTAAGATTGGTGTGGGGCAAATTATCTATGATCTTCGTAAACAGATTCAAGACATCCAGTTGGAATTGGATGAATTGGGTGATCCTATTTCAGACATGCCTGAACTAATCACTTCTGCTAACCTTTTACGCTCCAATGAATATTTTGCTAAAATTTCTAAAAAACAATCTGAGTTGCTATCTGTATATGATCAGTATTCTGTGGCTTTGGAAAATATGGTTTCCGTAGTTTTTGACATTCAAAATGACCTCAAAAACCTTTTGAAGGAACAATCCAAACTTATCTTGGATAACAAATCTGGAAAATCTCCCAAGCGAAAAAATACAAAAAAATCTACAAGAAAAACATCAAAAAAATAATCTGAGTTTTTTTATTTTGAAATATGTGCAATATCTCCTGAAGTAATTCTTCTGTTTTTCTTATTTTCTGTTATTACTAATGCTCCATCGTCATCTATTTTGATTGCTTTTCCTTTGATTTTTCCTTCATCTGAATGTAATTCTATATTTTTACCAATTGTAGATGATTTCTTCATCCATTCTTTAATAATTTTTTTAGTATCACCCTTACTCAATAAATTATAAATTTCTTCTAATTCCATTAAAAATGACTGTACTAATAAAACCGGTTTTATTGTTTTATTTTGCTCAATTAGTGATGCAGCTCCGTAAAAATTTGGTGTGTCTTTTAAAATTTTTTCAA
>JBHIUL010000059.1:0-7551 GCA_042138315.1 Nitrosarchaeum sp. | reverse complement strand
TTAAGATATTCTCTAATTGTTGTTTTTGACCTTGTTGCTCCATAAAGTACCTCTTCAGGTGAAAATCCATGTATGTGGATATCTGGAATTTCTTTTTTAATTTCTTTACAAATATTTTCATACAAATTCCCATCCATATCTGGTGGTAATCCTGCTTGGATACATACCTCAGTTGCCCCTAATTGATGTGCTTCTTTTGCACGTCTTACAATCTCTTCAGTTGGAAGAAAATATCCTTCTTCCTCTCTGAAATCTCTGCTAAATGCACAAAAACCGCATTGTTTAATACATACATTGGTAAAATTGATATTTCGATTTACCACATATGTGACCGTATCTCCAACCCTTCTTCTTCTGATTTCATCTGCAACTAATCCTACTAAATGAAAATCAATTCCAGTAGTATTGTATAGCCTTAATCCTTCATCTGCTGATATTTCTTTATCTGATAATGCTTTATTCAAAATTTCAGAAACAAATGAATCTGAATTTTTAAGCAGTGAATCTATGTTAATGTTCATTTCCAATACTCCTGTTTAACCAATCCTTCTTCATCTTCAATATTTTTCATCTTGTCTCTTAACTCTTTGCTAACAAATGAAAAAAATTCTGGATAAATTGGAAATCTGCATTTTAATTTAAAACCTGCATTTTCAGAGTCTTTTTCAATTTTTTTAATTTCTGGCCAAGAAAATTCTGGATTTACATAATCTGGTGTAAGTGGTGAAATTCCACCCCAATCATTAATTCCTACAGATAAAAAACTATGATATGAACTAGGAGACAAATTTGGTGGGATTTGTATGTTCATTTTTGGCATAATTATTCTTGTTAGTGCAACAACAATTTTAAAATAATTTTCATCAACTGCTGGAACATCCTTCATTATAGTATCTTGTTTTGGTTGAAAGTTTTGCACAATGACTTCTTGAATGTTACTATATTCTTCATGTAGTTTTCTTATTGCTAAAATTGAATCTATGATTTCAATTGGAGTTTCTCCAATTCCTACTAGTATTCCTGTAGTCATTGGTATCCCTAACCTTCCAGTATTTTTTAGCACTTCAAGCCGTGCTTTTGGTCTCTTACTTGCTGCTAGATGATGTGGCATTCCTTTTTGTGTAAGCCGTTCACTGATGTTTTCTAACATTATGCCCATTGACACGTTAGTTTTTTGCAATTCCTTTAGATCTTCTTTATCTAAATTCCCTGCATTAGTATGTGGGAATAATCCTGTTTCTATTGCTAATTCTGATGCATGAATCAAATATTCTGCAGTTGATTTGAATCCATTTGTTTTTAACCAATTGCGTACTTCTTGATATCTTTGTTCAGGTTGTTCTCCTGTCACAAACAATGCTTCTACACATCTGTATTTTTTTGCAAGACTGAGCAATTGTTTTATTTCTTGTTTTGACATCATCGATGCTTTTCTTTCCCCTGGTTCTGCTTTGTAAGTACAGTATGAGCATGTATCTTTACATAAATTCACAATATTGAAAAATGCTTTTTTTGAAAATGTGACTGTCTCTCCTTTGAATTTTTTTCTCAATGCTTGGGCTGTTGAAAATAATTCATTTGGATTGTTTTTTGAATTTTCGTAAATTCGTATTATGTCTTCTCTGGAGATTGTTTTATTGTCTAAAACATTGTTTAAACTCTCCGAGTTTAATACAAGTTTGTTCAACAGTTGTTTTGCTCGTCTAGAAGTATTTATGCTTGTATTGCTTTAATTCCCATTTGGTCTTTCTTCTAAGGTTATTGTAATGTTTGTTGTTCTACCATCTCTAAGTATTTCTAAAACCATTTCATCTCCAATGGATTTTGCCCTTTGTAAATAAATCAAAATATCGTCTATTTTTCTTACTTCCTTTCCATCTACTGCTACTATGATATCTCCTCCAACTGGATAGTTTATTCCATCCACTTGAATTGTCTCGTTGGACCCATGTAACCCTGCTTTTGCTGCTGGACTTTTTTCAACCACTGTAATTATAAGAAATCCTACTGTATCATTTACTTTCAAAACTTTGGCTAGATCAGGATCCATATCTCTACCTGCAACTCCAATCCATGGGTGTTTGTATTTTCCATCAGCTATTAGCTTTGGAACTATTTTGGCTAATGTTTGTGATGGAACTGCAAATCCCACACCTGTGAATTCTCCTGTTGTTGATTGTATTGCTGTGTTTATTCCAACAATTTCTCCTCGCATGTTTAGTAATGGTCCTCCTGAATTACCTGGATTGATTGCAGCATCTGTTTGAATCACATCTGGGATAGAATACCCAACTCCTGAAGGTAAGAGTCTGCCTAATTGACTGATTATCCCAGATGTCATAGATCCTGACAATCCAAATGGATTTCCAATAGCTGCTATTGGTTCTCCCACTTTGAGATTAGATGAATCACCTAATGCTAGCGGCTGTAATAATGATAAATCTGCATTAACTCTAATGACTGCAATATCTGTGAATTCATCAGTTCCAATTATGTTTGCATTATATGAACGTCCATCAAGAAATGTCACCACTACCTTTTTTGCATTTTTCACAACATGTGCATTTGTAATTATGTTCCCGTTTTTATCAAAAACAAAACCTGAACCAACACCACTTGTCCCATTTGTTTGATCTATTCTTTGAACATTAACCCTGACTACCCCTGGTTCTGATTTTTCAAATATTTCAATTAGTGAAAGATTTTTTGAATATTGTGAAATTTCTTCAGATATACTAGGAATTACTTTATCATTTACAATAATTTCTGATTTTGCTGTAGGTGGTGCCATTAGAATAACTGCAAAAATAATTGTGACAATTATCGCTCCTATCGCGCCTCCTACTGCAATTCCTGACTTGTCCACGTTAAATCGCTATTCCAATTTTCTATCTAAAAACATTGTTATACATTTATCGAGTTCTGTACATGATCTTTCATATGGTATTCTCTTCCTCTCCAAGAAACTGTACTGTGTTTGGCTTGTAGTAATCCACCCAAGAAACCCAATACTACTACAAAACTACCTATTGGAGCAAATGCTGCATCTACTAATCTTAACTGTAATAGTTTTTTGACTTCAATTATTGCTCCTATGTAAATCATAATTGAAGTGACAAGTGATGCCAAAAATAGAATTGAAAATGATATAGTTTTTGATGCCGCAAAGATAGAGTATGCTAAAATTGGAAATGGCATAAAAAGTAAGAACAACACTGCAATGAAAATGCCTATGGCGATTTTTTCACTTTGAAGGTACAGTGGAACCATCAATCTCTTCAATGCATTCCATAATGTACTCTTGTCTCGTGCCCAAATTGCTTCTATTAGATGGTCTCCTCTTACCAACTTCATTTTATGTCCCGATTCTTTTACTTTTTTTCCTAATGCCCCATCTTCAATAATTTCCTGTTTTACCCCTTCATGCATTCCGACAGATTCGTATGTTTTTTGTTTAATTATGAAAAAACTCCCAAAGAAATAAGCTGTTTTCTTTGTATGATCATTTACGCGAATTGCCGAAAATCTTGTATGAAGAAATACTGAAATCATTGGCAGGGTAATTCTAGTCCAAAAATCCATCACGCGCATTTTTGGAATTGCTGACAATGCATCTAAATTAGATGAAAGTAAATGTGATACTGCCAAAGAAATTACATTTTGTGAATGTGTTGTATCTGCATCTGTAAATAACAAAAGTTCTCCTGTTGCTTTTCTGTATCCTTCCATACATGCCCAGTTTTTCCCCATCCATCCATCTGGTTTTACTCTTGCACTTACTGGTATGATTTTAGAATTTTTTTTTGCATATTCTGAAATAATTTTACTTGTTGCATCATCAGATGAATCATCAATTACAATGACTTCATAATTTGTATAGTCTTGTTGTATTAATGAATCCAAACATTTTCCAATAAATTTTTCCTCGTTTCTTGCAGGGAGAATTATTGAAACTTTGGGATTATCATGTTCTTTTCTTTCAAACTTGTCTAAATACGGAGTTAATCTTACTGAATCTATCATTGATTTAATTAGAAACATCCATGTTGCAAATATCCCCACTAAAATCACACTAAGTGAATAATTTAAAATATCTAGAATTATTTCCATGAATTTTATCTCTCTATTTCTTCTTTAATTTTTTGCAATGCTTGTACAGTTCCACTCTCAATATGTTTTTTTATAATTCCTGTAAACATACCCATCATTCCTGTAAGTTTGATGTCCCATTTTGTTTTCAATATTGTTTTTTCATCTTTGACAGTTAATGTGATAATTTTACTTCCGTCTATGATTCCTTTTGTAAATATCGCTTCGATCCTCTCTTTGGGATGCAATTTCACTTCCTGCATGCATTTCTGATCTCTAAATGCTATGGTTATTTCCCTGGTTACCATGTTGCCGTTTTTTGTTATGTTTCTGATCTCTTTGGTTCCTTTCCAAAATTTTGGTTCATTATCAATATCTGATACTGTGTTCCAAACTTTGTCAATGGAGGCATTAATTTCAACTGAAACCTCGATTTCTGCCATGTGGTATCTTGCTAATTTCGCATTAAATATATTAGATTCCTATACGTTATGGTAATGACTGTGATGGGCAACATGCCTAAAATCCAGAACAGTAACTCCAGTTCTAACGGCAATTGCCAAACTTCCGTCACAGTCAATTACCCTTAAAATGAAACCCTCAAGATATATGCCAAAAATTGGAACCTTAGATGGAGCAGGATTTTGGAAAAATGCCTATGCTCACCAACGTGGTAAGTTACTAAAAATGGTAAACGTCCCAGATGATCAAATAGTTGCATTGGTTAATAAAAAATACATTGAACTTCCAGCTGCTCTGAAATATGAAATTGAAACAAGTGGAATTGATAAAAAAACTTTAATGTGAAATTCCGAAATTGATTTTAACGAGGTAATTTAGAAATTCTTATGTCTCATGTAACTTATGATGATTTTGCAAAATTGGATATTCGTGTTGCAAAAATTATTTCAACTGAACCGATTCCGGGTAAAACCCGAATTATAAAGGGAACGATTGATCTTGGTAATGAACAAAGAAATGTGATAATTGGTGGTGCCCAATATTACAAACCAGAAGATGTTGTTGGAAAAATCGTAATTGTAATTGCAAATCTTGAACCCAAAACAATGGCAGGTGTTGAATCTAATGCAATGCTTTTAGCAGCTGATGTTGATGATAAACCATTTTGGTTAACTGTAACTGAAGATGTGCCTTTAGGTAGCCCTATAAAATAATTAAATCAAACAAAAATAATTTAATCTCTGACTAGTCGTAGATCATCAGATTTTTTTCTTCTAGCAGTGCATGCAAATTGTTTACTGATCTATACACATCTGGCTCTTTTTTGGCACCAGTGCACACGAGTTTCCCTGAAGAAAATAACAAAATCACTGTTTTTGGATCTAGCATTCTATGAATTAATCCTGGGAATTGTTCTGGTTCGTACATGCTTCTTGGTAGTGTTCTTGCTGCTTGTTCTAGATGGATTTTCCCACCCAAATTAATTGATGCTACTATGTTTTGAATTTCAACAGTTGCATCTTTTTTGACTTTAATTCCTCCTTTTCGAAGTTTTTGTACTACTGTTTTTACTGCCTTTCTTGCCATTTCTTCAGATTTTGATCCTGTACACACCATTTTGCCTGATGTGAAAATCAGAGTTGCAGTTTTTGGGCTTTTTAGTCTAAAAACTAATCCTGGAAATTGATCTGGATGATATTCTACATCTGGAAATGTTCGTGTAATTTCATTCAAATCCATTTTCTGATCAACTGAAGCGGAGGCTACAACATTTTCTACGCTTACAATAGGCTTTGTTTGTGGCATATTCAGGTTCTTTTTATCCTGACTATAATAAAAGCACTCGCCATTTTTTTACCTTCGAGTAGACTTTTTTTGCAATTATTATTATGCCCGATCTTGCATTTTTGATTATACGAATGATTTAATTTGGAACATTCTGTCTCTGAACTTATTGAATTTTACAAATATTGATTTTGATCAACTATTTGGATTAAAAGATGATACTAATCCAATCATGATGCTCATTTGGATTATCCCTATTATCATCTTTGTATTCTATGGACAGAGAATTCAACTGGCAATTACATCTGGAGAAATAAAAAAAGGAATAAAAAAATTAGACGACTACAAAATTAAATCTCGAAATGAACTAATTGATTATATTAAAAAAAATATGAATCCTAAAGATGATCCAACTAAAAAAATTGACCGCTTTTTAGATTATTTTACTATAATGCCCGTTGATATGGATCCAAACGGAATTGTTAGTAAAGTCAGACATATTGTAAGAGCACGAGAAGATTATTCCAGAGAACATGTGAAGTCATTATCTCCTCAGACAAGTGAGTTGGAATTGACTAAAATTCTAACTCTTCTTGAAATTGCCACTTCATTGCAAATGATTTACAAAATAATCAATCACATGTACCTCACTGCAAAAAAACAAAATAACTATCCGTTAATTTTACCACTTCAAATGATTTTGCCTTTTATCATGGAAGAAGCAGAAGCAATGCACAAAGCTATATCTGCTTTCAAAATGGGTCAGCCAATTGGTGATGGAATTGGACCTATGGTTGTAGGTAAAATGATGCTTGGTACTAAGAAAGAACTAATTGCGTTTCAAACTGTTTTTAGTGAAACTGAATACGATGGTAGAAAATTATTATTGTTAAAAGCTGAAGGTCCAGGCTCAACTGTTGGTAGGCCTGGTGATGCAGTAGAATCTATTATTCTTAAAAATAAACTTGATATGATAATCATGGTTGATGCTGCATTGAAAATGGAGGGTGAAGAATCTGCAACTATCGCACAAGGTTTTGGTGCAGCAATAGGTGGAATTGGAACTGAGCGATTTCAAATAGAAGATGTTGCCACAAAAAATAACATCCCTGTTTTTGCAATAGTAGTAAAACAATCCATAAAAGAAGCAATTACTCTGATGACTAAAGAGATTGCTGACAAAGCAGATACTACACGTTCACAAATATATGAAATGATTACTGATAACACAAAACCTGGTCAAACCGTTTTGTTAATTGGTGTGGGTAATACTGTGGGGGTGCCGCAGTAATGCGTTCAAAAGAAAAGCCAATTTTTGCATATACTGTAGAGAAATGCCCAAAATGTAATTTAGAAAGAAAAAGAAAATTCAAAGAAGGCGATTTTCTATTCGCTACAACTTCCAAATGTGATTCATGTGATGGGATTTACCTTATCGAAAAAATCTTTGGAGAAACTATTGAGAAATAGTTGTCACAGTAACTCCGTTTTCATTTGGAATGAATGTATGTTCTGCTTGTGCAACCCTCTGTTCATTTATCTCGATTAATACTGGATATGCTTGAACTGATTTTTTATTGATGAGTAATTCTAATAATTCCCTGGCATTTTTTTCATCCCACTCTTTTGTAATCCATCTTAAAGCAAATGGTAACATGTTAAATTTTTCCCAAATATAGTCAAGTAGTTTATCTGCTTCTTCATTTTTTGTTTTTT
>JBHIUL010000058.1:3446-7556 GCA_042138315.1 Nitrosarchaeum sp. | reverse complement strand
TCAGAAAAAAACATCATCATATTATTAGAAAAAGAGGAAGAGGAAGTGCCATCTAAAGTTTGAAAGAACACATCAAGTAGAGATAAGAAAAATTGCAATGTTTTATCTAAATTATTTATTTAATACAAAATAGTGTAAATAATAATTGACACAGACCTAATTCAAATATAATATTAGGCGTGAGAATACTAAAAAAATGAAAATTACCTTTTCATCTTTAGATATAATTTGCTAAAATTATAGACCATATATCTTCAAAGAAAAATCATTTTTTTTCATATTCATCAAATTGATCAGATTGCATTTTCGTTACAAAATCACGTTGTATTGATAAATGCAATTGTCGTACTTTTTCAAAATCACTTTCTATTTTTTGACATTGTTTACTCATATGTCACATGTCACCTTGTTAGTAATACCATCATACAATTTAGTAACTGCCAACACATTACATGGTGAAATTAACGGATAGTTAGTTTCAATTACATCATGCATTAGATCATCAGGATTAGAAGAATGTATTAGACCAATAGCGTGACCAAATTCATGTCGTACGATTGTCTCTAATTCTGCAGAACCTAATTTGTCTGCATTATAGATGGTAATAGTAGATTTAAGAATTTGATTATCACCTACGGTAGATCTAGTGAAACCAGAATATCCATCAGGACTTTCCAAAGTTGAAAGAATTATCAATATGTCTCCATTTGTAGAACCTTCAGTTATGGAAAAAGATGTAGGAATTGTAAATTTTGTAGGAGTTAACGATGCCTGATTCAATGCACCATTCCATCCAAGATAATAAGCGGATTGTGAATCATCAGTTGTTTTAGAATTCTTCAACACAACACTTTGTTTAGATAAAATTGTGTCTTTAATCGTCTGAATTTTATCAGCATTAATGACATTTGGATTCATTATATTGACATAAAGTGTTCGTCCATTTGGAATATTCCAACTGTGAAACATACCAACAGTGTCACCTTTGAGGTTTTGTACAACATATCCACTTTTCATTGCATCGTGATTATTATTTGCAATAAAATTAAAATTCAAATCATTACTTGAGAATATAGGTATTAACAATAAAGGAAGAATAGCAAGAATTCCTAATAATGTAAATTTGTATTTGTCATTAAAAATCAGATTATTTTTTTGGATAAGTGATTTGGGTTTTGAATAACTAGAATAGCTTAGATGTTTTGTTTTAATTTTTCTTAATACTTCCATGTTAGTTTTTAGTTCATCTTCTAAAATGAGAGATTTTTCATGTAAAAGATATTCAATCTTTTCATCTAATTCAATAATATTTGAGGCACGAGTCACGCTCACAAAGTATGATAGTAATATTGATAGATAAAGAGGTGGATTCAGATCAGATCAAATGTAAACACTAAAAAATTTACAATATAGTTCAACAATCATCATAATTATTTCATATTGTCAATTATGAAAATATTTTAAAACATCAAATCAAAAACAATGCCAAGAAAATCACAACACCAATTATAGGCATAAGTTTTCTCATTTTAATATTGATTTTAACTGCATCTTCTTCACGTTTGTTATCAATAAAGCGCATCTGAATTACCATTGAAAGTAAATTATTCAAAAATAATGCATAAGCTATAATCATGATTTTATCCATAAGGGTAAGATAACCAATTGGTGGTAGTTGGTTTGCAGCATTAAGATGAGCTGCAACTGCTGCAAGTAATGTAGATGCCCCAAGACCAATTCTAGCTGTAAAATTTGTAGGACTCATCCAAAATGCAAGCATTGCAATAGTAGTGATTATAATTATTGGAAATATTGTCTTCAAAAATGAAGATAGTGGAAATCTTTCAATTTCAAGTGAAAAAACATAGCGAGAAAATTCTTTTCCGTCAGAATATTTATGAACAGAGATATCAGAATTTGTGGATTTTAGATTCCAGCCAGGGATATTAACCAAAGCATCGACGCCGCTCTCTTCAAGGTCTGGAACAAATTCAAATGAATCTAAATCATCAACGCCTTCAATCTCAACGGTTAACAGAATTTTTTCAAAGGGGTAATTTCTAAAATCCATGTTCTTTTGAAATACACCTTTAACTCTTGCTTCATAGTAATTTTCTTCAACGGTTACAGGCTCAATTGTTGCCTTTCCATTCATGAATTCAAATTTTGGTTTTGCTTCAATAAAATTAGCATTATCAGATCTTACCCAGATGTAAAAGTCTAGATCATAAGATCCATTTTGAAGATCAATCTTACCAACATTGAGAAGATACGTTCCTATTTCGTATATCTTTTTTTCATCAGAAGAACTTTGTTGTGCAATGGCATTTGGAATTACTAATACACAAGATAAAACAATCAAAAACATAAAGAAATGTACGATTAATCTCATCGTATGATTGGCATATTTTTCTTGTATAAAAACAAATCACAAAATATTAGTCAGAATTATTTTTTAAAATAGGTAACAACACATGGATTTCAACACCTTGTCCAATTCCAGCAGATTCAGCCCAAATTTGACCATCGTGGCGTTCAATTATTCCACGACATAAGGCCAGTCCAATTCCAGTACCACCATGTTCTCTTGTGTATGAATCATCAACTTGATAATATGCATCAAAAACTTTATTCAGATGTTTTGAATCTAATCCTTTTCCATTATCTTTTATAATTATGGATACATTGGATTTTTCATATTTTGCAGTTATTGAAATTTTTCCACCTATTGGAGGACAAAAGTCTATGGCATTTGCAACTAGATTTGAAAAAACTTGAAATAGGCGTGTTTTATCGCCATCTAGTTTGATTTCCTGAGAATCCAAATGAAATTCAATATCCTTTTGTTCGAAAATA
Source organism: Nitrosarchaeum sp. (assembly GCA_042138315.1). GTDB lineage: Archaea > Thermoproteota > Nitrososphaeria > Nitrososphaerales > Nitrosopumilaceae > Nitrosarchaeum. The sequence goes on along the minus strand of JBHIUL010000058.1, from coordinate 4,700 downwards.
TATTCATAATTTTCTTTAACTTCCTGTAAAATATCATTTAGCGATATTATTTTTTTATCCATTGAGAGTTCTCTTTCGTTTATCTTATTCAAGTCAATAATATCAGAAATGAGATTTTTCATAAAATTACACTTGTCTTTAATTTTTACTAGTCGTGTAATTTGTTCAGATGTTAAATTATGAGATTTATCAGATAAAAGTATGTCAATGTTACCCATGATAGGCACAAGCGGAGTTCGAAGTTCATGTGAAACAATAGAAGTAATGTTTCGTTTTGTATAATCAAGTTTTTTTAATTCTTGAATCATTTTGTTAAACTCTACAATTAATTCCTTCATTTCATCTGAACCTTTTGGTTCTATAATGACATCAAAACGTCCTTTTGCAATACGACGTAAATTTTGTTGCATTTTTAAAAATGGCGATACAATAGACGATGCATACACATATCCTAAAAATAATGAAAGTAAAATCAATCCAATTAAGGTTATTTGAAATACATAGAAAGCTTCATTGAAAAAATTATCTAGTTTTTGTAATGTTACATCCATGTATTTGTCTAGATTAAGGGTGGTCTTTGCAAAAGATACATCATATTTGTGTGAATAGGAATTCAAGATATCAGAATATTCATTTTTGTGTTTTGAATATTCTTGTCCATCAAGTATAGATATGGCTTGATCAGATTTACCATTGTCAATTAAAGAAATTGCTAATAGTTCTAATTCCACTAATCGTTTATTAGATTTTGAAATACTATCAAAATATTTAGAATCAGAGGGATTGTGAGGCAATAAAATCAATGCATCATCTAAAAGAGGCACATACTCATAATATCGGTCTCGCCACATAGTATCTCCTGTAAATGCATAGTTTCTTACGGATTGTGTCAATACTTCATCATAGTACAAAATCTTAGATGTTTTTTCGTAAACAGAAGATACGATAGCAAATCGGTCTATCAGTGCAGGAACAGTATCAAAATGTTGGGAGAGATTTGCAAATTGGTATAATGAAATAATACCAATAAGGGCAGAAACAAATACAAATATTAAAAAACCCAGAATCAGTTTTGTTTTTAATTTCATCTTGATTAGCGTTTAGCAAAGGTGCCAATACAGTCAAGCAAGTCTTCTATTTCAAACGGTTTGTAGATTATTTTAGTGGCATTAAGCATTTTTAGTTTTTCTTCAGTAGACTTTGACAAATCAGCAGTTATCATAACGATTATGACATTAGGATCAATTTTACGTA
>JBHIUL010000058.1:0-3346 GCA_042138315.1 Nitrosarchaeum sp. | reverse complement strand
TTTGACAAATCAGCAGTTATCATAACGATTATGACATTAGGATCAATTTTACGTATATTTTCCAAGACATAAAATCCATCAAATACAGGCATCATCACATCTACAAAAACAATGTCAGGTTTGTATTGTTTGAAAAGTTTGACTGCATCTTGTCCATCATATGCAGTTGCAACAATATTCACATTGTGTAGTTGTAGATATTCTGAGAATACTTCTACAGTAGCAACATCATCGTCTACTAACATAACGCTTGGCGTAGACATGTCATTCAAAATTTTGCACCATTATCTTGTTTATTAATATAAGATGATGTGAATATAACAGATATGGTTCTATTATGAGCATTTGTATACAAAACAGCATGTTTAGTATAAGCTAGTTGACATTTTACATTGATCATTTTATAGATTTCATTAAATACAGTGTAGACAGAGTGCGTATGGGGAAGAAATGCAGGAGGATAGTTCACAGACATCAATAATTTCCGTTAGGGTTCCAGATTTTATCAAAAAAGAGCTACAACAAGAAAGTGAAACAAGTCACATTACATTAAATGCAATGATTGCAAAAATATTGATTCAATATATTGAATGGAATCAATTTGTCCAAGAGTCAGGATTTGTCTATACAAATCGTACTTTTTTAAAACAATTGTTTGAAATTACAGATATAAAAGAGATAGAAAAAATTGCTGAAAAATATTGTGCTCCAAGTCTTAAAACATCAATAACATATATCCACGGGGATTTCAACAACAATACATTTATCAAAACATTAGAAAGTTGGCTGAGAACTTCCCACATACCATATAGACGAATAGAAAAAAATGAGAGCGTACGTCATGTAATACAACATGGTCTAGGGATTAAATGGTCCAGATATTTGTTGGTCGTAATCAAGATAATTTCTAATGATCTAGGATATTCAGTAGATGCCAATATAGAAGATAATACGTTATCATTTAGCATGAATAAAACAGTGTAATTTTAGACATACAAAGTAATATCAGATATCACAAAATTTTAAAAAAATAATTCATCAAGATTTAACTAGTGGAATTTTATCAAGTTTTGTTTCACTGACAAGTTCATCTATTCCTGCTAAAACACCACGAATAACATCATCATTAAAGTTGAATATTGGTTTGTATGTTTTATCATGATCTCGGAATGTTATACGAATCATCCTGTCAGGTTTTTCAAATTTGGTTTTTTTAGTAACAATTTCAGCTTTTTCAATTTTTTGTGCAGGAATTTTTACTTCTTTATCATGAGTCATTTTAAACACAACATAACTTTGGTCTTTACGACGTTCTAAAATCAATTTTCCAGCAAAAACAGGTTGATTCCAACCAGGATAATCCTCTACGTAATCACATGGATACTCTTTAAGATTGTTGGATTGTCCTTTTACATGTGTGTCTTGCAAGTGTTTTACTTGATCTTTAAGATATGAATTCAAGTTATCTTCAAATTTTTTGGCGGTGTATAATTTAGTAATAGTTGCAGCAATTCCAACTACTGGAATAACAAATAGGGGAGCAGATGTTGCCAAGTTTTTACCCCATTCTCCAGTACCTATTGATATGTCAAAGATGTTAGGTGTTCCAGATAATGTGATATCAGTGCTTCTTCGAGCACCTGATGCAGTACGTAATATTCCTGCTTTTCTTGCCTGAATAAGATAAGTGTGAGACTCGCCACTAACATCTCTTGAAAAGCCTACTTCAAACTTGTTTTCAGTTAGATAATTTTCAATTCGAGTTGCAAATCTTTCTAGATCAATGTTTTTTCCAAGTATTTTTTCAGTTTTAGCCATATGGATTTCATCCTGTTAGGGTTATTTGGGCATAGTTTTCAAATTGTGGCATGCCTTGTAAAATCATCAACAAATGACCTGCATTACATTAGTTAATCATATTTGGAAAATACTTTTTAAACGATTTAAAAAACAAAAATTGTGGGTAAAAGAAAACAAAGGTCAAAGGAAAATAAAACAAAATCAAACAAAAATAAATTCATCATAGTTGGGATCATCGTCACGATAATCATATCAGGTACAATAATAATTTCTACAAATACATCAGAAAATAACCACGTTAAACAACTTTCAATTGATACAACAAAAGGATCACCAGTGTTAGGTTTAGAATCAGCACAAGTAACAATTATAGAATTTGGAGATTATCAATGTCCGTTTTGCCAAAAATGGAATCAAAATACAAAACCACTAATTGAGAAAAACTATATTGATACTGGAAAAGTAAAATTAATTTATATTGATTTTCCAATAGTAGGTCCAGATTCAATTAAAGCTCATGCAGGAAGTTATTGTGCAAGTGAACAAGGACTCTATTGGCAATATCATGATTTTCTATATACCAATCAAGGTCATGAAAATGACGGATGGGCAAATGCAAAGAACATCAAAAACATAATATCAGGAATAAATGGATTAGATATAGATTCATTTTCAAAATGTATTGATTCTAGAAAATATGAAGATAGGGTCAAAGAAAACAAAAACATTGCAACAAAAAGTGGAGCAAGATCAACACCATCATTTATTGTCATTGGCCCTAATGGACAAGAGATACCAATAACTGGAGCACAACCATATACAGTATTTCAAAAAACTATTGATGAGATGCTATTAGGGTAAACACCAATCAAAATCATTGTAGCTAAAATTTATGACACATAGAAATAATCAGTAACGAAGCTTCGTAATTACTTAATAGATTCCGGTGATCTGATGCGTAATGAAATACGTAAAACTATTTTCAGCATTGGCAGTCATAATGGCAGTAGCAATTGCACCAACAATTGGAGCATTTGCACAGTCAGATGTTAATGCCGATGTCAGTGTAGATGTCAGTACAGATATCAACACTACTGAAACAAAAGACAAACAAATCTACAAAGAAGAACGAAAACAAATTCGAGATCAAATCAAAGAGCAGAGACAAAACATAAAGACTCAACTCAGTGATTTGAAAGATTTACGAAAAGATAGACCAACAGATAGTAATTCGGATGTGAAAGTAATTCCATCATTGGAATTCTCAGGTGAAGTTACAGGTTGGGCAGTAATTGGTGGAAAGGCAGTTCCTGCAACATTTGATCTTTCTGGGGAAGCTGGAAAAATTGGTCAAAGAGGTTGGAAAATTACTGGAAACGCAACAGCTGAAATTGGAGATAGAAATGTCACATTTGATCTTCAAGGACACGCAAGAGGCAACCATGTTTCTCTAAAAGGAACAACAAATCAATTTGAGTCTGTAGTAATTCACCTCAATGGTTACTTTGCACCAATAGCTGATGAATCAGGTTCATTTGCACTTGCA
>JBHIUL010000057.1:0-7600 GCA_042138315.1 Nitrosarchaeum sp. | reverse complement strand
AGATAGTAACACCGACATGGTTTTTCTAAGTATGTTTGGAATTGGTTTGTTTATTCTAGGGTTGAGTTGTTCACTACTATATCAAATAAGAAAAATTAACGTTAAATCATAAACTTGTTTTTAAAAACATAGTATTTTAAGGCCAAAAAAAATCAATAAAGCAATGGCAGAATTCAAACTACAAGGTTCAGGAGGATACATCATAGCTGAATTAACAGAAGAGCAAGCAAAAAAAGCAGATTTAGGAGTAGGGAAATTATTTCTAGCTCCCATAGGCAAACTTGAAGAACAGAAAATGTCAAAACATTATTGTAAAAACTGTGAATCTGAATTTAATAATCCACCAAAAATACATCTAGAAGAAAACACAAATGAACAAGTTTCAGATAATTTGATTCTTGTAGAAAGAGGGCAATATACATGTCAGCAGTGCAGTGCAATAATTGGCGAATACAGAGTATTCAAAAAACAAGATGAATCAACTGAGGCAGGCAATGCAAAGCCTAGCAATTAAATCACAAATATCCTAAAACAATATATCCCCAAGATTAGAAAAAATAAAATGCAATATGTCAAGTACATTATTTAAGATAAAATGCGATAAAGGTCACCAAGCAAATGCCTTGATCTGGGACGGTCAATCTATTCAAAAATACATAGAGAGTAAAAAATGCAATAGTTGTGGTGCATCAATACATCAGATAACAAAATAAAATCGATAATAAAAACTAGAATTACTTAATAAGATAATTTCCATAGTAGCATTATGGATTCAAATGATGAACCTGAAAAAATTTATCCAACAGGGTACAAACCAGAAAACACAGATAAAAAAGACAACAATGTTCGAAACCAATTACTAAATCAAATACTAAAATCATCTCCAACTGAATTTATCAACACAGATCTGTTCACAGTGATGTCAAAACGACGTTCAACTAGAAAGTTCACAGATAAAATTGTAGAGACAGTAAAAATAGATAAAATAATAGCTGCTGCAGATACTGCACCTACTGCAGGAAATTTTCAAGGGTTTGAGATTTTTTATGTAAAGAGTCCAGAAAAAAAGCAGCAACTAGTAGAGGCATGTAATAATCAACCATACGTAAATGCACCAGTAGTACTGGTTTTTTGTAAAAATCCATCCAGAGTTAAATTAAATTTTCCAGAAGAGATACTCAAAAAATTTGCAATACAAGATGCCACACTAGCTGCAGCATACTCTCAGCTTGCAGCTCAAGCTTTGGGGCTAAGCTCCATATGGATTGGAATGTTTGATGAGCAAAAAGTGATGAAAGTAATCAATACAGAACTAATTCCTTCATCGGTATTATGTATAGGATACCCAAAACAGGATAAATTCCCAAAACCAAGAAGGAATCTCAAAGAAATTGTGCATGCTGTTTGGTAATAATCAGATATTATGAAAATTCAATGAACATCTTTATCAGATATTAGCAATTTTTTTCTTATCTCTACAAATACCACAGAGATAGTTTTTCAGAAAATTATCCAATTCTAACTTGAATGAATCAGTGCCATAGTAATTTTCAGATGCCTGCATTCCACCAGGAACTGATTTTCCGCAGTTTGTACATACAATATCTAGATTAAACTTGATTCTTTTTTCATTATTATTTATTTTTCCAATAATCATTATGACAACAAATTAGAATTTTTATATCATATACAAATCTTAAGTTTTAAGTAAGTAAAACTAGGAGAAAATGATGGAATTTTTTCAAACAGAAGAACCAGTAGTTGAAAAACCAATAGTAATTGCAGCCATGCAGGACATGGGAAATGTTGGCAGTATTGTGGTGAATTTCATCAACAATAGTTTACGAACAAAAAAATTCAGAGTTGCAAAAACCCCATATCCAACATATGTTGTAGATGTTGGAGGGCATGTAGAATTACCAAATGAAAGTTGGGAATACAAATACACTGATGGATTAATTATTTTTGGAGGAGGGACTGGACAGCCACAAGATAGTCAAGAATTACATTCACTTTGTCAAGATGTGATAGATATTTCTAAAAAATATTCTGCAAAATTCATCTACACATTAGGAGGATTTCACACGAATAGAATTTTGGACCGAAACCCAAAAACTTTTGTGACAACTACATCAATGGAATTAACAAAACAAATGCAGGAGTTGGGAATTTCTACAACACCACATAAATCAATAATCACGGGGTTTAACGGATTAATCTTAGGTTTTGCAAAACAAAACAACATACAAGGAATGGGCATGTATGGGGAGCTAAATCAGCCTGAGATTCCACAGTATAGATCAGCAATTAGCATAATCAAGACATTAGAAAAATTGACCTATAGAAACTTGGGGGATACAACCAAGCTAGAATTAATGGCACAAGAAATAGAAAAAAACTTTGGAAATTAATCATTTTAAACAAAAACATAGTTTTTTTGATCAGTTGATTTTTTTATTCCTTTGAAAGAGTAATTGTCAATTGCAGTTTATTCATAATATCACTACAGTTTCACGTGCACTTCAAACAGAGATAGATGGAGTGAGATACTATCAAACACCGGATGGAAAACTATACCCATCAATTACCACAATATTATCAAAGACATCTGATATGACAGGTCTTGATGAATGGAGAGGAAGAGTAGGAAATGATGTTGCAGAACAAATAATGAAAGATGCCCAAATTCATGGAACAATGACACACAAATTATGTGAAGATTATCTAAACAATAAAGAATCAGATGAAGTATTTTTAGATATTCCAAAAAATCATTTTGAAAAATTAAAACCATATCTACATAAAATGAACAATATCCGAGGTCTGGAGCTGCCACTTTATAGTGATGAGTTTAAAGTTGCAGGAACATGTGATTGTATTGCAGAGTATAACGGAGATTTATCAATCATTGATTTTAAGACAAGTAGAAGTAGATTGATGGAGCATTATGATAAAGTCCAAAAATATTTCATGCAAGCAACAGCATATTCTTTAATGTGGAAAGAGAGAACAGGAACAGAGATTGATCAAATCGTAATTATTGGCTCTGAAGAAACTGGAGATGTTGCAGAATTTATCAAAATACCGTTTGATTTCAAAGAGGCATTAATTGAAAAAATAGAAAAATTTTACAAATCAAATATGGATTAAACATATTTTATAAAAAGATGAATAAGATCACCCATACAATTAAACGAAACAAAGTGTAAAACATAGCAAAATGACTGATTTTATTCACGAGCCATACAAAACCGTCTATGTTAGAGATTTGATTAAACTAAGTATAGATGATTTACTTAGTATGATGGCACTGCTTGAATCAGGCAGTGCATATTGGGTCGATGGAGTTCTCTTTGCATGTTTTGCAATGACAGAATCTGAGGAATTGGCAAAAAAAGAGATTCAAGGTCAGACGTATATTGACAAAGTTGTATTTGCAAAATATGAAAAATATACCAAGACAGCAAAATTATCAACCAATATGGAAATCAATGTGTTAAACGTACAAAAAAGTCACTTGTATCAAGATCTCATACGCTGGATAAAAAAACAGCCAGTCTGGGACGAATAATACAAAACAACCAAAATCAATTGTTTCAACTAAATATTTTAATGTCTTTTAATTATAAAAAATGAATTGAATAAAGATGAATCAGAGATTTTCATAACAGAATTTCCAAAAGAAGGGTTTAGCATTATAGATCAGTTACAAGGAAGGGTCCAGTTTGCGATTTTAGATCAAATAAAACTCATGAAAACATCAGGAATGGAATACAAAGAAATTAGCAAAATAATTCTTGCAAATGTTCAAAAAATTATAGAAAGTAATGAATTTCAAAAATAACATCATCAAATTTTAATTGTTTACAAAATTTATTACAAAAACAAACAAATGTTTAGAACATACACAATACTCTTTTTATTTCATTGTTCCATTAATAACTACAGGTAGTAATCAATTAATCCCAAACATCGATAGTATGTGAAAAGAGAATCGGTGCTCAGTTGTCAGTGGATAACTGATTGGTTTTGGTTACTATCTAATTTTTACCGTATAATTTTGTGAGTAAAGTTGTACTTTAATAAAATTTGATTAAAATGGTAAATAAATTTCAAAAATATATTTACATTCATAATTTGTAAGATTGATTCATTGAACATCTCAGAGATAATACAAAATGCCAACAGAGTTGGGCTCAAGATTAGCAATTTAGATGAAATGGATGAACAAACACTTGAAGAAATGCAGCAAGCAGTTAAAGATTACAAAGAAAATCGTGATTTTATCGCCATAGATTACATGTGGTAACAGGGTTTTTCACAGCAATTAACGATCTATGAAATATTACCTGTATTCGTTTCCACAGTCCCCAATAATAGAAAAGAGATCATTCGATTTACCAGTAACAGAACTTATCAAAGAATAATCTTGAGAATCCAAATGCAAATCAAATACTTTGGCATTATCTTCTCGGTGTTCAGAGATACCAAGTCTTGTTCCTATTATCACTCCTGCAACTGCAGGCTTGTCTAAGATGAATTTTGTAGACACATTGGCAATACTAGAATCATATTTTTTTGCAATTTTAGATAATACTTGTAATAACTCTTGAAATAACGACCAACCTCCCCAAGCATCAATCATGTTAAAGTATTTTTGAAGACTAGATGTCAACAAATCTGCCCTACTAGGTTCAGGTGAATCAAGATATTTGTCAGATAAAAATCCACCAAGTAATGTACCATAGGTAAGAAGTTGCATCCCATGTTTTTGGCAAAATGGCGCCATCAATTTTTCAGGTCTTTGATCTAAAATTGAATATTGTACTTGATTAGTTATCAGTTTGAAACCTTTTTCAATCATTATTTTGACTCTTGGTGTATCAAAGTTTGTCAAACCAATGTGTTTGATTTTTCCTTCAGATTGTAATTTGAAGAGATTTGTAAGTGCATCAAGATAACTAGGGTTGTTGTAATCCCACCAATGAAACTGGATCAAATCAAGGGATTCTGTGTTCATTTTGAGCAATGATTGTTCAACATAATATTCTACAATCGACTTTGTCATTGGTCCAGGATTTGGCACAAATTTAGTTAATGCTTGGGATTGAGATAGTTCTTTTGAAGATAATTGCTTTCTAAATTCTCCAATGAAAAATTCAGCAGGTCCATAGATATCAGCCAAATCCCATGTTGTAAAGCCATCTTTATGATATTCCAACATCTCTGAAATTGCAGATTTTTGATCAATTTGGCCATGTCCGCCAGACACTTGCCACATTCCATTTAAAATTCTGCAAATAGAAAGATCATCAGATAGTATGATTTTCGAGAGGGACATTGATGAATGTATGATTATACTTTATTTTATGAGTATGCAATAGTGTAAAATAATGAATCACAAAGAAATCAATGAATTTAAGAATCAGAGATATTGAATATCAATATGGTTCATTATTATATTGCAAAAATAAAACGTGTTTCTCATAAACCAGCCACATGTATAATTTGTAATAGTCAAAATATCGTAGAAGATGCAGTGTTAGCTTCAACAGGTCCAACTCAAGAAAATACAGACTATACTCCATCTGTGTTATGTATTGTATGTGAAACTTTAATGATCATCACTACAGAGCCAGGTTTAGGGCTGGGATTGCAAGCTTCTGTAGGAAACGAAGTATCAATGCGAAATTAGGATCATAACTCAGATTAATTGCATTAATTAATTTAATAGCCATCAAGACAAGATGTTAAATGAATAAGTTATTTTTCTTGTTAATTCCACTTGTACTTTCAGGGTTTATCCACCTATGGAATCCTGTCGGATACCCAGACGTTTTTTTTGATGAAGGAATTTACATGAGACGTGCAGTGAATTTCATGGATAGCGGAAACCCACAAGAGGGTAGTGTGTATGATCATCCATATTTTGGCCAAATTGCAATTGCTTCGATTTTAAGCTTAACAAACTATTCAGAGTTCAAACCATCTACAAGTTCAGATTCACTACAGTCACTGTACATGATTCCAAGAATAGTTATGGGAATATTAGCAGTGATAGACACATTTCTAATTTACAAAATTGTTCAAATTAGATATAACACAGTTGCAGCATTTCTTTCGGCATCATTTTTTGCAGTGCTACCATTCACATGGATTTTCAAAAGAATTTTACTTGATTCGATGTTAATACCATTAGTATTAGGCGCAATTTTACTTGCAATCTACTCTACAAAAACAAAACAAAAAACACTGTTGATTGTTCTGTCTGGGAGTTTAATGGGTTTAGCAGTGTTTACAAAAATACCTGCATTCACAATGATATTTGTAGTTGCATGGATAGTATACAATGATAGAAAAAAACTATCAGATGTAATGTTGTTACTTATTCCATTTTTAGCAATTCCGCTAATGTGGCCTATTAATGCAATTATGCTTGATCAGTTTGATCTTTGGCAGGAAGGTGTATTATGGCAAACACAGAGAACAGACAGTATTTTAGACATATTTGGATTCTTTGCAGTAATTGATCCGTTATTGTTTGTACTTGGATTGTCAGGAATTATTTTTGCAGTATTACGAAAAGATAGATTTCTATTGTTATGGTTTATTCCGTTTGTTGTATTTCTTGCTAGTGTAGGATACAAACAATACTTTCACTGGATGATGGTGATTCCAGTAATGTGTATTGCAGCCGGGATATTAATAGAATCAATCAGAAAATACAACATAGGTAAAAAGAAGTTTGTATATATAGGGATTGTATCGATAATGTTAATTTTTGGTTTTACAAGCACTACACTTTTGATTGTTAATGATATTTCAAATAATCAATTTCAAGCACTGTCTTATGTCCTAGAAAATTATGATGACAGTGTCACAATTCTTACGAGTCCAGTTTATTCATGGATATTATATAATGTGTTTGAGTGGAAAAATGTTCCAAAAGACTATTCAGATATTTTGTTTCACCCAACAACCACTCAAAAAGCAATCATAATGGCAGACGGTCATTTTCGTATTGATCTGAAACGAGGTCCACAGTTACAAAATACATTTGATAATTCTACCATAATACGAACTTTTGAAGGGGAGTTAAAGCAGTTTAATTCCAAAATATATCCATATACAAATATGCAGGCCAATGAAGATGCAGCAAAGATTGAGATCCGTGAGTGGATACGTGTAAAATAGTCAAATTTTACAATTTAAAAATTTAATATGAGATGAATTAGCGTAATCATATTGCCAGGCATAAGAAATACCGAAGTTTCAATAGTAATTCCCACCTATAACGAATCAGAGAACATTCAAGGGATATTACATTTAATCAAAGAGCACTTGCCAATAAACACCAATGTAGAGGCAATAATAGTAGATGATAATTCACCAGATGGAACTGGTAAAATTGCAGAGGATTATTTCAGATCATTAAAGGAAAAAACAAGATATACAATTAATGTCATAAACAGAAAAACAAAGGAAGGATTAAGCTCGGCAATATTAAATGGGATAGAACAGGCAAAAGGTAAAATTGTAATTGTAATGGATAGTGATTTTTCTCATCCACCACATCTCATACCAAAACTTGTTGAAGTGT
>JBHIUL010000056.1:5639-7630 GCA_042138315.1 Nitrosarchaeum sp. | reverse complement strand
TTAAAATTCAATCAAAAAATATTGAAAATTTTTCAGATGATTTTATAAAATCAAATAAAAACAACATTCGTTCATCAGGATTAACTGAAGAACAAATCATTGACATCTTTCTTGGATTCTCAAAAAATGATTTAGGTGAATTCCTTCGAATTGTAAGCGAAAGATTAGTTGTTAATGTTTTTGAAGAAATATTTTTGCCTATCTATGAAATAAGATTTGTTGATTTGAAAAATACTACCAAGATTTTACGTGTTGATGGTATGACTTCAAAAATTTTATGACTGTTTTATCATTGTTATTTTAAATCATTCACGTGGAATAAGGTTACTTAATAAAACATACATGTTTAACATGTTGTATGTCTAATCAAACTCGTCATAGTGATGTAATTATTAGAAATATGACAAGAGATGATATCCCTAATATTGTTGAATTACAAAAGGTAGCATTTCCATACATGGCTGCAGAAGGTGTTTATTGGAAACCTGAACAATTGGAGGCACACTTTAAGATATTTCCTGAAGGTCAGTTTGTTGCAGAATATGATGGTAAAATTGTTGGTTCATGCAGTAGTTTGATTATCAAATTAGAGCCTGAATACAAAATACACACTTGGAAAGAAGCTTGTGGTGATAGTGTCTTTTCAGCTCATAATCCTAACGGTGATTCTTTGTATGGTGCTGACATATCCACACATCCAGATAATCGGAGATTGGGTGTTGCCACTAAAATTTATGATGCACGAAAAGCTCTTGCAATCAAACTTAATTTACGTAGAATTATTGCTGGTGCAAGATTGTTCAATTATTGTGAATATGCCAAAGATCTGACTCCTTTGGAATATGTTCAAAAAGTCTTGAATCATGAAATTAGAGAACCTGTACTGGAATTTCAAATAAAAAATGGTTTCAAGTTTATTAAAATCATCCCTAATTATATGAAAGATCCCCGTTCACTCAACAATGCAACTTTTATTGAGTGGATAAATCCGCACTATGTTAAGAAATGATTATTGACTGTCATGTACATGTTAATCAGTACGAGCTTATACAACACATTCCTTCTTTAGATGATAGAATTAGTGAACTTCAAAAAGAAATGGCAAGCAACAATGTTGATTATGCTATAATTTTATCCTCATACAAAACAAATTCTGAAAGACCTTCTGCTAAACAAATACTTGACGCCATTAAAAAATATGATAATCTCGGAGTTGTTGCAGGATTTTCAATTGACAATCATACTGATGAAGATTTACAAAATTATAGAAAATGGATTAAAGACGGTTTAGTTAAAGGTCTTAAAATCTATTCAGGGTATGAGCATTATTATCCGTATGATGAACGATATCAAAAAATTTACGATACTTGTATAGAGTTTGGGATTCCAGCTATGTTTCATACTGGAGATACATATAGTCCAAAAGGAAAACTTCGTTATTCACGCCCACTAAATCTTGATGATGTCGCAGTAGATAATCCTGAATTAAAGATAGTAATGTGCCATTTAGGAAACCCTTGGATTCAAGATGCACAAGAGGTAATATACAAAAATAAGAATGTCTATGCTGATATTTCTGGACTAGTAATTGGTAGTTTTGATCACTTTTTTGAAAAAATGATTAAAGAAAAAGTTGCAGAATTAATTAATTATGCAGGAGAACCAAAATACTTACTTTATGGAACTGATTGGCCAATTAGTTCGATGGATTCGTACCTTAACTTTGTTGCAAAATTGAAAATTAAACAAGAATTTCGAGATAATTTTATGTACAAAAATGCAAAAGAACTGTTTAAAATTTCATAAATTACATTACTGATTAGTTTCCTTTTTTATGTTCACATCTGTCCATCCTACAATATCTGACAATTCTGTTGATACTGGGATTTAATCTCCTGAGTTTTTGTTCTCTTGTAAAATTTCACATCTGGTACTTGTTATTAATTTATGACATTTAGCGTCATTGTGCTGACAACTCTTGACAGCTTTCT
>JBHIUL010000056.1:0-5629 GCA_042138315.1 Nitrosarchaeum sp. | reverse complement strand
TGCGACTTGAATCTTTCCATTTGAATTTTTAATTTCATGTAAAATTTTACTGCTGATGTTGTGTTTTATTATTCCTCTTTGTCTTACTGCAACAGTGTATCTTATTCTAACTGAAACTTCGGTGTTGTTTAATATGAAACGAATTGTTGGCTCTGTCTTATTATCTTCTAAATAATATTTATCTCCTAGTTTATTGATGCTTTCAGAAGCATCTTTTATTGCATCTTTTGTTTCATTTGTAACAATCTCTGTGAATCTTTTATGAGCATAATCTGTATCTGATTTGTAATCTAATGGAAATGTAATTTCATCCCAAATGTATCCGTGATCTTTGGTATAATTGTTGATTGTGGCAGACAAAATTCCACCATTAGGGATTGTGGTTATTCTTCCAGTGGGTTGGTCTGCAGAAATCCACTCTCTTGTTTCAAGTAATGTTGTATATAATATTCCAATATCTATGACATCTCCTGTTTTTGAATTTATTTCGATTCTGTCTCCTACTGCATACACTTTTGTTATGTAAATTAAAAATCCACCTGCTACATTTTTTAGCAAATCTTGTAATGCAAAAGCAACTCCTGCAGAAGCTAATCCCAAGACAACTGTTAGCTCTTGTGTCCCTTCATTCCAAATTATTGCTAGTGTAACTATGAATGTAGCAATATAGCCTACTGAGATGATCTTTTTGAAACTATATCTCATCCTCTTTTCTTTTATTTTCTTTGATAACTGATATTCTAGAATCACTTTGAAAATTATGTGAATGGATGTAAGTGCAACAAATGTGTAGAATACCTTCTCAAGGTATTGGTGTGGGTAATAATAATTTGAAATCCAAAATACTGCCGTGAGTATTATCCAAATAATTAGACCTTTTATCTGGTTCATAAATTGTTCATATGTTGTCTAATTGAAAAAGTATTGTTTTTTCCATGCTTTTGCATTATGTATTTATGACATTTAGCGTCATTGTGCTGACAACTCTTGACAGCTTTCTAATATCTGCTACTGCTTTTTCAAATGCATTTTGATCTTCAGTGCTAACTTCTGCAATTACATCATATGCTCCGTAAGTTAGATATGCATTTTTTACATTAGACATTTGTTTTAGCTCTTCTACAATGTATTCTTCTGCACCAAGATCACAATTCAATAAAATAAATCCAATATGCATCTCTTAGAATAATTGTTCTTTACTTGTCTTTAAGTTTTACATCTACTACCATCTACTACGTCCACCATAGCTATTTTTGCCGCCACGGTCTCCGTATCTTTTTCTTCCACCACTTCTATCGTCTCTTGCGTCTCCTCTACTGGAACCTCCTGAACCGCCAGACCTTCCATATCCACCAGACCTTCCATATCCACCAGAACGAGATCCTCTGGAATATCCTCCTCTTGACTGTGAACCACCATATCTTCTAGATGACACTTGTCTTTTTAGAGGATCAGGAATTGAAATCTCTATTCCCATTTCTTTATTCAAATCTGTCAGAGGCACTTTAATTTGACGTTTAATTAAATTCCAATCTCCTACAGATGAATATGATACTAGTGTAATTGCTCTACCTTTTGCACCTGCTCTTGCAGTTCTTCCAATTCTGTGAAAATATGCCATCTCTTGATTTGGAACATCATAATTTACTACTAATTCTACTCTTGGTACGTCTATTCCTCTTGATGCTACATCTGTTGCCACAAGAATGTCTACTTTACCACTTCTAAATTTCCCCATTGATTGCTCTCTTCTACTTTGTGACATGTCTCCTTCTATTGCTACTGCATCAAATTTTTCCTGATGGAGGAACTTTGCAACATCTCTTGTTCTATATTTTGTGGAACAGAAAACTATGATTTGACCTTTAAGTGGTTTGATAAAATCAATAAGATGTTTCATTTTATCTCTGTCTTTAATTACTAGAAATGCTTGATCTATTCCTTCTCCACTAAGATCATCTGCATCGAGAAGGAATTGTTTTGGATTCTTCAAATATTCTTCAGCTAATCTTAGAATCTCTGTTGGCATTGTTGCTGAGAACAATGACATGACTCTTTCTTCTGGAGCAAGATCTAAAATAAACTGAATGTCGTCAACAAATCCCATATCTAACATTGTGTCTGCTTCATCCAATACTATGTGGGTGATATCGCCAAGTTCTATTGAACCACGTTTAAGATGATCAATTAATCTTCCAGGTGTTGCAACTACAATTTCTACTCCTCTATCTAGTGCATCTAATTGTAATCCCATTCCCTGACCCCCATACACAGTTGCGACTCTAATTCCAGTGTATTTTCCAAATTTCTTAATCTCTGTAGTAATTTGCATGGCAAGCTCTCTTGTTGGAGCCATGATCAAACCTTGTATGCCTTTTTTTGGTTGAATCTCTTGAAGCATTGCCAATGCAAATGCTGCAGTCTTACCAGAACCTGTATGTGCTTGTCCTATAACATCTCTGCCTGTAAGTAAAACTGGAATTACTGCTTCTTGAATAGGAAATGCTTCGTCGAATCCTAATTCACGAATCCCTTTCAGTATTTCTTCTTTTAATCCTAAATCTTGAAATTTTGTCATTTTGTTTTCTTCTCTTAAGCAATGACGAAAAAGCTCATTGCCCACTCGTCATTATTCCGATACCGATAAACTCTTTTTAGGTCTAATAAACGCTTGTTCTCTTAGGAGTTTAATTGTGAATCAATTACATTTTTGAATGATTCAAAAGGTTGGGCTCCGTTTATTTTTACAAATCCAATTTTTTCATTTCCTATGAAAAATCCTGGAGTTCCATTTACTCCGTACTCTCTTCCATCATTTAGATCATTGTTAATCTCTTCTATGTATTTCCCAGAATCCAAACAAGTATTGAATTGATCTTGATTCAAGTTTAATTTTGTTGAATATTCTTTAAAGATTGTAATTGCATCTGGAATTTCCATTTTATCCCAAACTCCTTGATTATCAAATAATTTATCATGATATTCCCAAAACTTGCCTTGCTCATTAGCACATTCTGCTGCTACAGCGGCTGGCATTGCATTAGGATGAATGTTTTGTATTGGGAAATCTCTGAATACTAGTTTAACTTTTCCAGTTTCTACATACTGTTCTAAAATAGATGGAAGTGTCTGAATGTGGAATCTGGCACAAAATGGACATTGAAAATCTGAGAATTCTATAATTGTAATTGGAGCATCTTTATTTCCTCTGATTGGATCGTCATCTGCTGATATTGTAACTGGCTTTGCCTTTGGTTGTGGAGGCACTTCTTGGAGTTTGAAAATTTTTGATTCTAATTTTGCAACTACTTCATTTAGTTCTGCCTTTGTTACTTGGTCTGATTTTAAATTAATATACGAACCAGCTAAAAATGCCGCCATTATACTGACTACTATGATTGAAATTATCAAAACACTAAACACTGATTTTTTAATCAAAACTTTTCCTGTACCTGTTCCCTTTTGCTCTGAACTATCTGAATCCATTTGGGTTTATTTTTTGTAACCCACTTAATTGTATTGCGAGTTTTTGTCTTTTTTATTTCTAACAGTTATTATATTGCCTAATGTTCATCAAACACAATGTCAACAGACGAACGTAAAATGTACCCATGTACATGTTCAGATTGCGGAAAAGAATCCCAAGTACCTTTTCAACCAATTGAAGGTAGAGATGTTTTCTGCAAAGAATGTTTACCAAAACATAGAAAACCAAGATTTGAAAATAAAGGAAGATATTAGGCTGAAATAAGCTTAACGTCGTTTTTTCTTACCTTTTTCGAAATTATTTTTATAAAATTAAAAAGCCAATAATGGGATCCGAACCCACGACCCTCAGATTACAAATCTGATGCTCTAACCAGGCTGAGCTATATTGGCACAAAATCCAATACGAATTTTGGATCTTTAAAGTGTTACCCGAAGGTCATCACAATAAAATTTTAACATTATTTTTGAAACTGATCTCATAGTATCGTTATTTTTTTTAAAAAAACATATTTTTTCATTTTTTGTTTTATCCATCAGATTATAATACTCTGAAATTCTGATTAAGTTATACATGAAATATGTTGAACCACTACGACTCAAAGTCTTAATGATGATGTTTTTTGGGACAGGGATTATAGGAATTATAGTTGGTCTGTACGTTGCACCCGCTTATGCACAACAGGCTTCACTGTTGATTACATTTTTGGGCGTCATCAATTTGTCATTGGGTGGATTTTTTGGTTGGATATTTCTGACTCAAACACCTCAATCAAATGAAAAACGAAAGAAAAAGCGCAATGACAACTAGAATATTCGTTGCAAAATGCATTGCATATGAATGATTGATTCCCTTTTTGTCATAAATATATTTAAACAAAAATCCGATCGGCAACAACAATAATGCCATGTGCACCTTTACCCCCATTGCAATATGGATAAGTGCCCATACTATCACCATCTTTTTTGATTTTCGAAAATACAATTCTTCTACATAGTTAATGTGGATAAACATGTACACCAATAATGGAATAAATGGAATAACTCCCCAAAATCCCTGATCAGCAAATGGACCAATGGCAATATTGTATCCTAACCAACTCCAATTCAGAATTGGTATGGTCTCAACAAAATCATGCGCTAAAACAACATATGCAAATAATATCCCAAAAGGGATTGGTGCATATTTTATTGAATTAATTCCTATTTTTAGATCTTTAACCCTCTTTTTTGTTTCTTTAATGAGGAGAAGTGATGCCCCTACTGTTAGAACATAATATCCTACTATGAACAATTCTGATTTGAAAAAATCTTCTAACACGATTAATGCTGTTGTATATTATACAAAAATCTACTCATTCAAGTTGAACTTGACTTGTTAACTAAAATAATTCGGTCAAAATATATGGCAAGATTCCTAGTTAATTATACTAAAGCGATCGTATTTTTTGAAAAACAATTGTCGTTGTTTTTCAATCAAAGTATAAATAATAAAACTACTTCATCAAAAAAGAATTGCTAGATTTAGTTGCCAAAAAATTATTTTTGACAAAAGGTAAAGGAGTTCACGAGGATAGATTGACAAGTTTTGAATATGCTCTAAGAGATGCTGGGATTGCAGGTACTAATCTTGTTTTGATTTCAAGTATATTCCCACCAAACGCAAAATTGATCTCTAGAAATGAGGGTCTTAAACAAATTAAACCTGGCCAGATTTTATTTACTATTTATTCAAAGAACCAAACAAATGAAGCTCAGAGATTATGCTCTGCTTCAGTTGGTATTGCAAGACCAAAAGATACGAATCGATATGGGTATCTTTCAGAATACGAATCATTTGGCCAAAATGAACAACAGTCAGGTGATTATGCTGAAGATATTGCAGCACAAATGCTGGCTTCATCTCTTGGTATCCCCTTTGATATTGATAAAAGCTGGGATGAAAAAAGACAACAATGGACAATTTCTGGTCAAATTTACAAAACACAAAATGTTACACAATCCACAAAAGGCGACAAAGATGGTAAATGGACTACTGTCTTTGCTGCAGCCGTTTTACTTGTATAATTTTATTTTCTATAACCTTTGAGATAATACACTGCTGCTGCAACTGCAACAATTGTTATGATTATTACAATAATTA
>JBHIUL010000055.1:0-7663 GCA_042138315.1 Nitrosarchaeum sp. | reverse complement strand
CTCTTGCATCTCCGCCATCAGCATTCTTTGTGACAATGTTTACCACTAAATTATCGCCAGATTGTATAAATTGATTATTCAATCCTGTTACAGCTTTGGTAAATACGTCTGCATATATTTGGACAGAATTACCTGCGCCTATTGGGCTTGAAATCTTTTGATGTGATAAAACTTTGCATTCAAAGTCATCGCCTACATCCTTACAGAAAGCAAACTCACCAGACTTTATTGTACCTGAATCGAGTGCATTAAAGTAGGCAGTACAATCTGTTGCTGTAGAAGTTGGTGTACAAAAGCTTGCTGAAGGTATATTGCTGTTAGTTCTTTCAGTAGTTGGGTTATTTGCCATCTGTTTAGCAATTGAAGTTCCATTTAGAATGGTTACGGTTCTAATTGAAGGATCGCTTGTTGATAGGACAAACTTTCTGCCTACTGAAATTCCTTCACCTTTATCTGCAACAAGTGTACCACCAGTTTTATCCAGATGTGCAATCCATTGCGCACGGAGTGGATTATCCAGACTGACACCTGAGGGTATACCACCAGTATAACAACCATCTGTTGTATTTGTACAGCCACGAACATTTTCATGAAGTGATTCATAAAGTAATGGTTCACTGAGATCTGATTTTGATACAGTCATCTCTACTGTAGTCCAAGGTTTTGATCCACCGTTCTTTATTGTTGCAGTAAGATCAGCATGACCTGAACCTTTTACTGCCTGTGCATTTTCAATCACTATTGTGTTTGTAGTGCTTGCAGTAGCTGCACCAGTTGTGAATATGGAGAACACTAATCCACCTGCAACAACTGAAATTCCCAAGAGAATCACGGTTGCAAGAATTGGACTAACTGCCCTACGGCTATTCAAGAGTGTTTTTTGTTTGTTGTTTTGCATTATTGCAATATTACAATAAAATTTGCCTTATAACCAAAATTTTGACTCTATGATATAATGAATCAAAATTTAGAGGAAAGTACGCTAAAAAAAGTTGTTTCAAAATTAACTCTTGAAGGCACATGGAATTCGATTCTTGAAGATATCAATAATGATGTTCTCTTGTCTGGAAAACCACTTGATACTTTGGTGCTTTTAGGAAATCTGAGAAAATCATTCTATATTTCTGCAGCAGTACTTTTTCCGATTAGTTTATTTTTGTATTATCAGTATTCGCCAGTTTTTCTAGGATTGAATTTAATTTGGTTGTTGATATTTTCCTATCCAAAAATTCAACAATCTAGTCTTAGAAATGAAAGGAAGAAAAAAGTTGAAGAAGAATTACCTTCTTTTGTTATTTTTTCTGCAGTATTGCAAAATGTTGGCATTAGCTTGTATGATAGTTTTCAGTTATTTCATAAAACAGGGCTCTTCAAATCTATTGGCAAAGAAGCAATACTTCTAAAACGAAACGTTGAACACTTTGGTTTATCTCAAATGGAAAGCTTGGAAGAATTAGGAAGAACTCATAAAAGTGAATCTTTCAAAAATATTCTTCTTGGATATACCAGTATTTGGAGAAGTGGCGGTGATCTCTCTCTTTATCTTGAAGGGAGAGCAGATGAGTTATTCATAAACCTGAAAGATAGATATCAATCCTATACAAACAGTGTTGGAACTATTGTAGAGTTGTTAGTTACACTGTTAATTATTTTGCCAATTATGATAATGGTTGCGTCGTTTGTAATGCCAGGCAGCTCACTTGAACAGGTGACCCTTTTGGCAACAGTTGGAATTCCCCTATTTGCAATTCTAATGGGTGTAGCAATTACAACGATACAACCTGCAAGTTTTAACAAAATAGGCCTAAATCCAAATCTAACAATAGTTTTAGTCATACTGGGATTTTTCATAGGGGGTTCTACATATGTGATATTTTATGAAACTTGGCTTGCAGTTGCACTTGCAATAATTATTCCATCTTCGATAAGTGCGGTCATAGTTGGTAGGCAAATGAAAGAAATTAACAAGTTAGAAAATTCACTACCCCAATATTTACGAGACATGACTGAATACAAGAAAATCGGTTACGACATAATCTTGGCAATCATTAGATTATCTAAAGAAAATTTGTACAACTCAACATTCAATAAAAAACTGGGTGAGGTCAGTCTTTTATTGGATAATGGTATTGGTCCAGTAACAAGTATCAACACCACCGAGTTTCGCTCCTTTTTTTCAAAGATTTCATTTTATCTACTCGCATATACTGCTGAACTTGGAGGGGGCAGCCCCAAAGTTTTAGAAACTGTAACTCGATTCATTACTAATGCAAAACAAATCGTAAAGGAAGGGCAGTCATCAATCTCGATGCTTGCCATGTTGATTTTTGTATCTCCCATAATAATGGCATTTACTGCTAGTATGATTCTTAACATGTTGGGATCTTTTGATGCATCTGCTTTCAAAACACCTGACGATCTTGATAATCCACTACCAAATATCCCTGGATTTAATACAGATTTCACCGTTCTTGTTACAATAACTCCTCAATTTCTAGAGATGACAAAGACATTAATTGTCACAAGCAGTATAACTGCAGCATTTGTAATAACAAAGGCAATTGATTTTACATTTTATAATACTTGGAGAGTAGTAGTAATTGGAATTATTGCAATTATCTCAATTGTGTTGATGGACAACATATCAAATCTTGAAGTATCTTTGAAATCTGTTTTTGGAGATTTATCATTTAGGTGATTATGATGTTACAAAAACGAAGAGCTGTAGGTGGACTCATATCATTAATTGGCATAGTGATAGTATTTGGCATAACTTCAGTAGCCTATATTGAATTGAGTTCATCACAAACTAATTTGATAAATACGTCACTTAATACAAATCAAAAGATTTCAGATAGAAATAATGAAAGATTAAATTTTACAACCATTGCTCCGCAGGGAGATAATTTTAATATCACAATAGATAATTTGGGCAGTAATACTGTAACTATTCATTCAATCATTACACAAAATGATAATTCATTAATAGGAATAAATGAAACAAATACAAAAATATTTGCTGGAGATAAACAAACAATTGTAAATGTTGTTGGTTCAGTAGCTCCAAATGATAAAATGATTTTTGTTACTAGTCTTGGGAAAAAATGTATGGTTCCAGAAGGAGTGAGTTTTAGAATATGTTAGAAAAATTATTTCTCATTTTTGTTCTGACTATATCGCTTAGTATTACCTCGATTAATCTAGTTAATGCAGAATTAATAGCCACTCTTTGGGCCCCTGATCAAATTCTCCTCAAGGAAAAATACTATGCGTTAATTACTGTCGACTCTAATACCAATTTAGAATCCGTATTTGATATTATTACCGATAATGAAGAAGTAATCAAAATAAAAACAGATACCGTTGTAATTCCAGCTGAAAAACATCACGGGTTGATAGAATTTGAAACAATTGGGACTGGACATGCAAAAATTTATGCCATCTTTCAAGATACTTTACTTACAGAAAACATCCAGGTTGTTGAATCTGCTGAATCACCAACAACATTAGACTTGATACTCCCATCTGATCTTGTAAATGTGCTAGTTGATGATAACAAACATACTGGATATGTTTTTCTTTTAAATGATTTTAAAAATCCAGTTATTGCCAAAGAACCAATTACAGTTATTCTTACTAGCAATGGCGAAGTTACTCTCCCATCAAAGTCAATCACGATTGAGAGTGGAAATCATTATGCCAAGTTTCAATTCAAAGCTAGTGGCGAAGGGTCCATTTCTGCATCTGCATCAAACCTGATTCCTGATGAGGAAGACATCAGTCTTAATGATCTTGATCCAATTGAACTAAAGATGGCAGTAGCTCCAGATCCAATACCTACTGGTTCTTCTGCAGAGATCTATTTTTGGCTTGAAAGAGATGGGAAACCATACATTTCACCTCATGACGTAAAAGTTGCAATCAGTATTGCTAATAGTGCCAATCTATCGTTTGATTCTGCACTAAAAGGAGCTATAGTTTTGACTCCAGATACGATGGATAGAAGAACATCAGACAAGAATGCTAGAGAGATAATAACAAGAACTGAATCTCAACTATCTCGTGATTCAGTTAAAGATTTTACAATCAAGACTGGTACCTATTATGGCAAATTAAAAGCATATTCTACATTTGACTCTGCAGGTTCTATCAAGATTAGTGGTTTAGCACAAAGTGTTAATCAAAAACAAGAAGATGAAACTATCAAGGCTTCTCAAATAATTACAACAAGTACACAAACTTCTAATTCTGATGTGGTCACTTCTACCAAAATATTTGCATATCCAAATCCAGCATACAATCAAGTTGAAATTATAGTCTCCAGTATGTCGGATAATGGTCCTGTAATAGAGAAAAAAGATGAACCATTTACCGTATTTACAAATAATAAATTACAATTAGATAATACATTACCATTTCAAACACAACGTGATAGTAATTATGCAATAGTAAAAGCTAACGTTGTTGATTCAGGAGTAGCAAAAATATTTGCAGAGAGAAATGAATCAAAAAATGATGAGATAGAAATTAAAATTTCAAACAAGTATGTTAAAAATCCTGAATTAAATATAATTCCATTGCCTGTAATTTTTAATGTGGAGCAGGATCTATTCCTTGTAACATCATCACAAGAACAAATTACTACAAATGCTGACGATAATAAAAATAATCTTGTTAGTATTACATCTCGACCTGCATTTACTTTTGAAACAACCCAAGAAAGTGAGTCTGTTTTAACAATCAAAGGAAAAATATCTGAATTACTGGAAGATGATCCAGAAATACATGTATCATCAAATGCATTTACCGCAGTAGATTCGCTTAATGTGTATAACCCTGAAAGAAAAAAATTAGAATCACTACATCCCCCTACAGTATATCCTAGAGAGCCTTTTCCAATCATTAATCACATAAATGATCTTGATGATAATCCTGTGAGAAAATCTATTTTGAAAGTATCATCTATTGCCAATATGGGAAAAATGGATTTGTTATTTTACTTCAATGATACTGGAAAACATGACATAATTTTTTATGACAAAAATTCCGTTCCAATAAAGTCTACAATTACCGTAAAAGGTAATGTTCAATTGGCAAGTCAAAAAGCAGAAGTTGTACCAGTTTCAGTATTCACTTATGATATTAACGTCATAAACGGTGAAGGGACTGGAACGTATGAAGAAGAAGAAGAAGTGACTATTAGTGCATCTCAAACTAAAGATGATATATTTATCATAAAAAAGAAATTTGTCGGATGGGAGAATCTCCCATACAAAGAATCAACTGTAACATTTGAAGCAGATGACAATATCACTACAAAACCCATCTATGAAGATGATTATTCCATTCTAATTGCTATTTTAGGTGCGATAATCGCAACAATAGCGGTAATGATAATTAAAAAGAAAAAACCAAAAAAGGCTAAAAAACAATCAAAAGAAGAAGACGATTTAATGGAGTTATTAGATCAATGATTTTATTTTTAAAAAACAATGATAAAAAAACGTCAAAAAAAGAACTTGTGATCAGATTGATAGAAAAACTAGAACAATCCAATCTTGGAAACTATGAGAAATTAGAAGACATCAAATTAGAAATACAAGAAGACATACAATTATCATTACAAAAAAAGAAATATCTTAAAGAACTCTTAGTAGAATTGAAAGAAAAAAAAGAAACATCAAATATTTAATTTTAATTAAAGTTTTGTAGAGTTTAATTATTTTATTTAATATTTAATTCCATCTAGTTTCATTTTACTAAGCAAGATTATTGGTATGAGTGCTGTGGTTAATACAAGAAATACAAGGGAATTAAATTCTGGAACTATGGCTTCTACAACAGTAATTTTTTCTAAGATTGCATCAATTTTTTCATTCACTTGATCAATAGAGGCATTTTTTCTCATTAATGCCTGTAAATCCTCTCTGAGCATTATTTCCAACTCATCATTTAGCTGTTCATTTCGTTCTTCAACTGGATCCTCCAGATACTCATAATTGTCAATGTATGCCTTCATGGCTAAACGTTTTGCTTCTTCTATGTCTCCTTCAGCATATTTGATTCTTGATTGTTCTAACAGTTCTCTTATGTTATTTACATATTGTAATAACACTTCATCTGCAAAAACAACTGAAGTTTGGAAGGGAATTAATGCAAATAGAAACAAAAAAACAATAACTGTCTTCATTTTTTTCGTTAATTTTGATTGTTATTTATCTTAATTTATTGTTCTATGATTTTAATTCATTATAAAGTAGAAATTTTAAGATGTTGTCAAGTCAATTTCATTTTTATTTCGAAAATAAATTTTTATGATTGCATTTTTTATATAACATTCATGCCTAGAGTATATTAATTGGATAAACTATCCAACAGTTTAAGTACACCAATCTAAACCACATGTACAATGTCGCAATCAAAAGAGATTACAATTTCAAAATCTAGCATTCCTGTTTTTGTAGTTGCAATTTTGGCAATCATCTTTGCATTTGGATTATTCTTTGTAGGTTATGATCAAGGACATTTGTTTAGTATTGTTTTAGGTGAACAAGCATTTGAAGATCTTTACATTCATGAACTAACTCACGACATGAGACACGCGGCAGGATTTCCGTGTCATTAAGGTGATATGATGTGAAAACAGCTTTATTTCTTGTAATTGTTTTGTTTTCAGGTGCTCTTGCAGGTACCATTCATGGTATTGCTAATCTGGTACTTGTAGAGCCATATCTTGATCAGGCAATTGGAATTGAAAACCAACATCTATTTGCATCTGGTGAAGAAAAAGACACTCCCGAATTTAGAGCAGAATTTGATTCTTATAGATACTGGCAAAAAGGTGGTCAGGTATTAGCTGGTGCAATTTTAGGAACATCTATTGGTGCATTATTTGGTATTGTATATGCATATTCTAGAAATTCATTACCTGGAAAACATGATTTAAAGAAAACATTCACACTTGCTGCAATAATGTGGTTAACAATATTCTTTATTCCATTTTTGAAATATCCTGCAAACCCACCAACTGTAGGTGATCCTGAAACTGTAGTGTTAAGATCAATACTATATTTGTCATTTATTGCAATTTCAGGTTTTGGTGCAGTTGGATTTTATCAGATATACAAAAAACTAGAATCAAGAAAAAAGATTATTGCTTTTGTAGGATATGCTATTTTTATTGGAATGATATTTGCAGTAATGCCTGCAAACCCAGATGAAATATCTGCACCAATGGAGTTGGTAAATGGATTTAGGATAATGTCTGTAATTGCAGTTAGTGTGTTTTGGGTGTCTGTAGCTGTTATTTTAGGCGTGATTTGGCATAAATTCCAACCTCAAATATCTGCTATAAAAAAATGAATAATTCTAAGTTGATTGGATTTTTTGGATTAATTACAATGCTAATTGTTGGTCTCTTTCTGATATTGTGGATTGTGATATGGATAAAGAAAAGTAGAGAAACCAACAAAGTAAATAATTACTTTATTGTAATTTATGATCTAAATGGACAGATAACTGCAATAGAAGACATCAGATTGAATTTTAAAAACAATGATGTCGCATGGAGCTTTATGAAAGAATACAAAAATCTATTCCCGTTTCATAATTTTGGCTTAATATCTAGGGGTAAAAATCCTAAACAACAAATGATAATAAAATA
>JBHIUL010000054.1:0-7679 GCA_042138315.1 Nitrosarchaeum sp. | reverse complement strand
TTTTTTACCGCTTGCATTTCCTCAAATATTTTATCTGTTTTTTTATGAAATTCTATAGTAGTTGCATCTTGTCGTCTTAACACATC
This sequence comes from Nitrosarchaeum sp., assembly GCA_042138315.1. Classification (GTDB taxonomy): domain Archaea; phylum Thermoproteota; class Nitrososphaeria; order Nitrososphaerales; family Nitrosopumilaceae; genus Nitrosarchaeum. Next base: position 7,593 of record JBHIUL010000054.1, on the reverse strand, counting down.
TGATACTGAAGAAATTTTTTGTTCAATGTTGTCTGTTTTTTCAAAAACGTTCTTTTTGAAATCCGTAAAATCTTTTTGGACTGATTTCAGTCCCTCTCCCACGAATGCAGTTGAATCTGCTCTATGTGCCAATGAATTTATCTCAGTTTCAATTTTATCTATTTTTCCTGAGATCTCTTTATTTGAATTCATGCTCAAATTTAGTGCAGAATCTGCATTTTTAGCAATTGTAGCAAACTGCTGCTTTAGCCCTTCAATGACTCCTCCCAATGAATCAATTTTTGCTGCTTTTCCTGCAACTGCATCAATTGCAATTTTAATTGCATCCAACTCAGTACCTAGTTTTGATGCTGAATTTACCTCATCTTTTATTTTTCCAAGTTCTTGATTTAAACTAGAAACTACTTGGGAACTTACTTCTATATTATCTGCTTTTTTATTTATTCCATCAATACTGTTTTTTAGATTATCTATTTCTTTACCAATATCTGATAATGAATCTGTCTTTCCAGATACTTTTCTAAGATCATCTCTTACTTCATCTATTCTTTGTGCTATTTTTATTATCATCTGCGAATTATTTCTCATAGAATTCATGCTGTCTTCTACACGCTGTGATAATTCTTGAGTTTTTGGAGATGATTTCTGTAATTCGTTTATCCTGTTTACCTCTTCTTGTAATCTTACAGTTTGCTCATTAATTTTTGCAACCAAGTTTGATTGTGTTCTTACTTGATTTAATCCTGCAAACAGTTTTTGTGCATCGTCTTCTAAGATATCTATTTGCTTTGACTGTTTTTGTATATTTTCTAATGTTATGCTTAATGTGTCAATCATACCTTTCATGGAAACCAGAACTTTTTGGTTGTCTCCAAAAATTTTTGCCATTACTTTAATTTCCTTTTGTAGTGCTTTACTAGAGTCTGTTACTGCTGCAACTTTTTTTAATATGGCTGCTGGTGTAGGTTCACGTTTTGTGACTTTTTTTGAAACTGAATCTGTTTTCTTTGCAGCCATATCTATTAGCAATACAATATCATGATAAAAAAGTTAGGTGTAAAATAAAAAATGTAAAGAGTTACTTGTTGACAACTTCTGGCTCATGAAGTAATTCATGAAATGTCTTTTCAGCTAGTCCATTTGCTGTGTCAATAAACCCTCTTGGACAATATTCGCATTGAATCATATAGTACGGTATGGTACCGTACTATTAGTATTTTGGTAATTATGATGTTACCAATTATGCAGTCAGATACCCCAGGTCATTTTTCCACATTATTTTCAGCTGACCTACTCATCATTCTGCAATTTGTTAATGTCAATTAGGCATAAAGAGGTTCAAAATATAATCAATTTCAATTAATTGTGTCAAATTAAAAACTAATTTTTGATTTTTAGGCCAATGCGTAACTGTTTTTAAACAATTTTACTGAAATCTCTTGTGGATAATTCTGTACTCCAGATTGATATGTCTGGACTTTCTGAAATGTTAAATCAATTTGTAACTAGTTTGATCACTCCTATTACTGATTTTCATACTTCTTTTATTACAGATTTAGCTTTGATCATGATCATTGGTGCAGTTGTAACACTTGCATTCTTTAAAATAAAACAACCTCTGATTATTGGCTATCTTTTTGCAGGTATGCTGTTAGGGCCTTTGTCTCCTCTTTGGTCTTGGATACTCCCCTCTGGAGGTGAACCTTCTGATATGTTAGATGGTGTTGGAATTTTATCTGATGTATCTGCATTGAATTTATTTTCTGAAATCGGCGTTATTCTACTTCTTTTTGTAATTGGAATTGAATTTCCTTATGCAAAAATTAAAAGTATTGGAAAAATGGCAATTGGTGTAGGCACTATTGGTCTGTTTGTAACTCTAGGTGCAATTTTTTATGCCGCGACATCGCTTGGTCTAAATTCTATGGATTCATTATTTATCGCGGCTGCACTCTCAATCTCCAGTACTGCGGTTATTGTAAAAATATTAGAAGAGATGGGACGAATAAAAAGAGAATCTACAATTCTTGTATTAGGAATATTGATTGTAGAAGACGTAATTGCAGTAATTTTAATTTCATCTTTGCAATCAATTGCTTTAGTAGGAACAGTATCTCTAGAATCTGTTTTAATTGTAGTTATAGTTGCCATTGGAATGATTGCTGGTACCTTCACTATTGGAACAAGATTAATCACACCTATGATTGATCGAGTCGCAGCATCTGAGCATCATGAAATATTACTACTTAGTGTTCTTGGGGTGTGTTTTGGCTATGCTTTGCTGGCAAATATTGTCGGACTTTCTGTTGCAATAGGCGCATTTCTTGCAGGTGTTCTTGTAGCTGAATCAAAATCTTCTGAAGTTTCTAAATTATTGGCAAGTCCAATTAAGGACATGTTTGTAGCTATATTCTTTATTTCAGTTGGTGCTTTGATGGATGTATCTCAACTTAAAAATTACATCTTTTTGTCTATTGCATTAATTGCAGTCGCAATTGGTATGAAACTTGGTGGTAACATGCTTGGTAATATCATATTCCGTCAAAAGCGTTCAAAAGCTATTCGTTCTGGATTTGCATTAGCTGCACCCCGAGGAGAATTCTCCATTGTCATAATAAAAACTGGTGTTGATATTGGCGCTGTAAGTGCATTTTTGTTCCCACTAGTGGGTGTAATTGCTATTGTTACTGCATTTCTAACACCGTTTATGATAAAGGCAGGCGATAAAGTAATTCCGATTTTTGAAAAGAAAAATGTCTGATGAGCTAAAAAAATTATCTGAGCAAGTACATGATAATGTAACTCTGTTTGATTTTGAGGGTAAAAATGTTCCATGTATAATTTTAGATGAAAGAAAATATGATGAAATAATATCTAAAGTAGCTGGAAAATCTCTTGCAATCAATACTGATCTTAACATACTACAAGATGGATTGGGTCATGTTTTTGTAGAAATTCTTTTAACCTTTTCTCAAGGAAATATAGTTGAAAAGTTATTGATAAATGCAAACAAAGATTTGTCTTTTTTTCAATCTCTTGCAAAAACTTCGATGCTTGCCCTTTCATCTCCGAAATCTCATTATGGAAAAGATAATGTCTTTATGATTCAACTCCCTAAACGAGAAAAAGCTGAAAGTGCATTAGAGATTATACAACGTGGGTTAGAACAATCTAATCAAAAATAAATGGTGCAGTTACCGGGATTTGAACCCGGGTCACGAACTTGGCAAGCTCGAATATTAACCAAACTGTACTATAACTGCAACAATCCTAAGGGCTGAATTTGGATATTAAACTGTTTTTAACTATTAACTCCAAGTTAAACTATGGATGAATTAGTAAAGGACAAAATCAAACAGAAAATTTACGATACTATTTCAAACAAAGATGAAATACGACAACTTATTCAATTACTTTCTAACATTGATGACTCTAAATCATTTGCACTTGGAATTGTTGTAGGAAGACTCTACAATGCATTTTATTATCAAACAAAAAGGATTCTTAGTAGGGAACCCACGGAATTAGAATTTACTGAATTTTTAGAATTTGTTAAAAGTAAAAAATCTGATATAGAAAATCTATGGTGACATTTTCTGTTCCCAAGGAATCACATTAATTGTTGCAGTTCCTGGAATTTTTACACAAGCACTTTTGAGAGCTTTTTTAGCTTTTTCTAAATGTGCTGCATTAACATAAAACTCCATAATACATTGACCACGAGCCACTCTAGCTCCTAAACTAGTTGCTTTTCCCCATGCTCTTCGCATTCCTTCTGAAATTCTGTCTGCACCTGCTGTTGCAACCATTTTGTTTTCACGTAATAATACATGTGGATAAACTCTCAATCTTGAGAAATAACCTGTCTCCCCAGTTGTCTGTTCAAGTAATTTGTTTGCTGCTAATCTACAAGATTCTATGGCCATATGTCTGATCTGAACCTTTTCATTTATGCATAATTGTACACAATAATCATAACTTGCTCTTTTTCCACCTTGAAATTTTGCTATTTTTATCTGAGGATTGCCTTTAATGAATTCCTTTCTGCAAAATGGTTGTCCTCTTCCAACTCTATAATTAGCACCATGCATGATAAACTCAAGCCAGAATGCCCATATTTTAACGGTTAGACAACCCCTATTCGTATTCTCCAATACTTATATTGAAAACTGAACCGTTTCTCTTCATTATGGAAGAGACTCCTTTAGTTAAAGGCGAATTGATCTCAGATCAAACTTGTGTCTCTGATAAGGAAATGATTCATGAACTTCAACTGAAAGGCTATGGTGAATTAGAAAAAGAAAAATTATTTTTAAAATCTTTTGAATCTCTTTACTTGTTATATGCTGATAAATTAATTCTACGTAAGGGAAAAAAACAAATTAATTTTGATGGATTAATGAATATCTGCCAAAAAAATGATTCTGAAACTCTAACAAAGTTTTTGATATATCGAGATTTGAAAACTAGAGGTTATGTTGTAAAGGATGGGTTTGGTTTTGGTTCTGATTTTCGAGTATATGAAAGAGGACAATTTGGTGAAAAAGGGGCAAAGTTTCTAATTTTTGGTCTTAATGAAGGCCAACAAGAAAAAATGGGTACTCTTCAGAAAAAAATTGAACAAATTACACAAATGGGAAAGGAGCCAGTGATAGCAGTAATTGAAAGACGTGGAGAAGTAATCTATTATAAAATTAATCGAATGAATTTTTATGAAAACAAAGCAGGATTAGAAGAATTATCTCAACTTTAAACACTAAACGCCCATTCTGATGAATATTTTAAAAGATTGTTTTTCTCTGCATACATAAAATCATACACTTCTACATATTTTGTATTGTTTTCCCATAGGTCTTCAAAATCTTTTATTTTTCTCTCTACTCTTGATTTGTCATTCCATGATGTAAACACATCCACCGATTCAAAATCTCTTATATCTGTAGAAAGAGACGATGATGTACCAGTAAAGGCAACTGCATCACCCTTACTGTCTTTGAATATTCCAATTCTTTCTGAAAATAAATTGGAAATTTGTTCTGATTTTGTGATTGCAATTTTTAATTCAACTTGACCATTATTTATGAAATCTTGTAGTTTCTGAATTTTAACATCTTTGATTAATTTTCCATCAAAGCGTTTAGTGTATTTTTCATTGAAGAGTTTTGTTAATATGTTTAAATCTGATATTTTGAATCTATTTCCAGTAATCATTCTTAGTTTTGCTTTTCCTGAGGTAAAATTATCAAAACCCATTGCTATTCCAGCTAAATTTCGAATTGATAAAAAGTCCACACATCTATCATATTCTATACAATTACTTAGACATGGAAAGAAAAATTCTGCCACTACGTCATTTCTGTCTGAACGATACTCCTCCTCGAATTTCATTTCTCTAAAATTCAACAATTTTCTAATATGATTTTCTTATTTAAACAAACAATTCTTAATGTAAAAATGCTCCCGTCGGGATTTGAACCCGAGATCACTGCCTTGAGAGGGCAGTATGCTTAGCCGGACTACACCACAGGAGCTTGTTCAAAACCAATCTCAGTCTCAATTTAAAGGAAATGTTTTGACAATGAATCCATTTGTAAAAATTAGTGAGTTTGTTGCTTTATACAAAATTTAAAACGAATAACTTTATGGATTTAAAAAAATTCATTGAAGAACATTTGCAGACAACTTATCCTGTGGGATTAGGTGGATGTAGGATATCTGATTCCTCTTTTGATTCATGTGATTATGATGTAACTGTATTTGACGATAAATATGAGCATGACAAAATCATCTTTTATGATAACAATTTTGTAAAAATTCATCATGGTTCATTAAAAGAAACAAAATCTGATATTCTTGTAAAATATGATGGAATGCAAATACTTCATGATGAATCTTGGGAACTTCGAATGTTTCTGTCAAAAATTAAAGAAAAACGTTTAGTGCTTTACAAAGATTATGCAAAAAATTGTTTGTTTAATTCTCTTTTTTGTTGTGAAAAAACTAAAGAAGGAATAAACACATCAAATGTTTTTTCATCTTGCTGGCAAATATGTGCATCTTATTTTTTGTCTGATGCTATTTGCTTGCTAAATCAGTATAATCCAAGTCCTACACATATGCTTGATATGCTGAGAAAATTTAAAAAAAATCCAATTAACGAACAAATCTCAATAGTAACTCAAACTGTTGGAATTGAACGAGCCACACCATTCCTGTTAGAACGAATGCTCAAATCTACAATTGGCTTCTCTGATCTTATTGAAAACAATGGTCACTCTAAAATAATCCAACAGAAACATGACCTATTTGTAAAAAATTCAATGTTGTCTGATTGCTATTTTTACTTGGGTTATGTAAACAAAGAAAACTTTGTAAAAATTAAAGATAATGTTGACCGGCAATCCGATCTAATACATATCCTAAAGATTGCCTTTGATATAGAGGGCGATTCTAATCTACTTGAACATCAGGCAAAACTTATTCAAAAATCGTGCAATGCCATTCTTAGCCTTGTTTCTAGTGCGTGATTTTCTATCGTCTTGTACTAACATTTTAAAATAAGTACTATCATTCCGTATCTATGACAGATCAAGCATGTGGATGCGAAGCAGACAGCGGCGATCCAACTTATTCATGTGATTGTGATATGCAAGGTCATTGTATATGCAGCGCAGATTGCAAATGTAAAACTGACGTTTGTAAAGAAGCAGTCAAACAACTCTAAATCTAGTTGTTTTAATTTTATTTTTTCTTTTTACTTATCTTCTTCCTCAAAGCCCCATGATTTTACTAATTCTTTTTGGAACTTGTCGGATTGTTTTTCATCTAAAGCAAATCCACAATTTTTATGAGTTGGAACAACTGTCATTCCATCAAGCTTGAATTCCACTTCGTACAAGTGGACTTTTGAGCACTCACACATTATAAAATTTCTTGAATTTTCCTCTATATTTGCGTATTTGAATAACGTTTAACTATCTGTTACGTACAATTTTTTTGAATTGAAGAGATCGTTTTTAGCTTTTCCTGTAATCGCAATATTGCTTATTGGAACTGTTCCATTACCATATGCTTCGGCTCAAGTTCAAGCAGGCGGTGTTGAACTTCCTGGTGATCCATCTTGGTTTGCAGGGGAGGGTCTCAAAAAAGGCGATTTTTTTTCATACAAAATGTGTCATGTAAATTACAAAGAATGTACTCCATTTGAAATGGATATTTGGATTAAAGGTGATGTTAAAGTTGGAACTGAAGATAAATGGCGTACAGAAGTTGCTGTGTATGATGGCAATAAAATAATCACTGGTGAAATGGATTTAGGAAAACTGGCTCCAGAACCATCTGGCGGAAGTGAAGATCTATCTGTTTACAGAGGTGCATTCAAATCATCTATTGTTTGGTTGTCTGCTTTTGCTAATGGGTATACTGAAGGTGGTGACAAAGGACCAAAGAAATTTTCTGCAAAATCTTGGGGTAAAATTGGAAATATTGGTGGAGAACAAGTAATTCCAACTGCTATTGAAAAAATCACTGTTAAAGGCGGAACTTTTGATACTGTTACTGTAACTTGGAAAACAGGTGGAATCAAAAGCACTG
>JBHIUL010000053.1:3932-8059 GCA_042138315.1 Nitrosarchaeum sp. | reverse complement strand
CAATGTTTTATATCATTTATTGTTTCTTCAAATTCTAACATTCAAAAAATCAAATCAAGTTTAGAAAAGATTTCAATAAAATTTGGAAAAAAAATTGTGTTTGACAATAAAGAATTCCACATGTTTCCAGAACCAGAAAAAATTGCAAATGCAACTATCAGAGAAATTCAAGACTGTGGTGTGGGATATAGAGCAAAATTCATAATTGATGCAGCAAAAATGATTGAATCAAAACAAATAGACTTTGATCATATAAAAAAAGCAAATTATCAAGAAGCAAAAGAAATCATTCTAAGAGTTCCAGGAATAGGAAATAAAGTTGCAGATTGTATTTTGTTGTTTTCACTTGATAAACTGGAAGCATTTCCATTAGATAGATGGATGATTAGGATTTTAGAAAAGTATTATTTAGAAAAATTTGAGCTTAAAACAAAATCAATAACAGAAAAACAGTATGACATATTACATAAAAAAATTGTAGAGTATTTTGGACCATATGCTGGATATGCACAGCAATTTTTGTTTAAAATGGAAAGAGAAAATTACCAGAAAAAATGGTTGTAAACCCTTAAAATGACAATTAATTTTTAGGTTTTTGGGCTGGTAGCTCAGCTTGGATAGAGTGCTGGACTTCTAATCCAGTGGTCAAGGGATCGAAGCCCTTCCGGCCCGTTTTAACAAAATTATTTATTCTAACTCAGAGGTGTTCTTTACGTGAAAGATATTGAATTTAACTTGGAGCCAAAAGAGATTCATCCTAATTCTGAGATCAAAGGAGTCATCACAGTATCATATCCAGGACGATATGATGGGGTTGTTATCAATACACAAATTTTAGACTCTAATGAGCACATCATATACAAATCATACAATGGGAAGAAAATATCTCAAAATGTTTCAAGATTATTCATTAACAAAGATGTAATGCCTCAAAACAGAGCAGAATTTACCGCATTAATAGAATTTGAACCAAAACAAGTTCATGAAATAAAATTCAGAGCATCAATTATTGAACAACATAAAGAAATTGAAAGTAAAATAATATTTGCAAAGTATTCTGTCTAGAATCTTTGTTTTGTAATTTCTAATTTACCTTTCATCCATGGATGTGGTTCACAATGATATTCTATTATTGCATCTTCTGTAAAGAGAAATTCATAATCATATCCAGGTTTTATAACACCTTGAGAACCAAACACTCCACTGTAAGAATCTTCAGTCCTATGATCAGGGGTGACTGTGTGTGCAGTGGTATCAACATTTTTCCAAATTACAAGATTATCAATTCCTAATTGTATGTTAACTAATTTTGGTACATAGTTATCTTGTTGAGAAGAACTTGCAGAACCTTCAATCATTTCAATAATTGTTTCTTTAACTGGATGCAAAATGTGTTCATCCACTGAAGGCTTTAGTAAAGATTCTGGAAGGTAAAATGATGTGTAAAAAACAACTCCTACAGACACACCAATAATAATTGCCATGACTCCTATACCATATGCGTGGCTAGTTGTAGCACTCAACGATTTTTTTAGGTTCTTGGAGTTCTTATAAAGCTTTTTTAGAATTTAGAGGGTTAGATTTTTTTTAGTTCTGATGTACCAAGATCTGATGTATTTGTAGCACCAACTCCTAAATCTGCTTGTACTTTTGGGGGTGAGATTTGAGGTGCAATTTCTTTAATTTCTTTTTTGTCATCAACAGAAGATTTACTTTCTGGAAGTTTACCATCATTTGAAATTGATTGAGGTTCTGCCAATTCTTTTGGTTTATCATCATGTATTTGGACTGGTGGTGGCGGAGGTGCATTCTTGGCTTGGCTTAATCCATATCTGTAAACATGGAAGAATCCAGCAAACACTATCAAAATAAGACCTATAAAGAATAGCGAGATATTTTTCATTCCAGTCAAAGCTGCATTATAAGCTGCAATGTTTAGAAATACTTGAAATGCCAATAATGCCACAATTAACCAGTTAATCCATTTTTGTGATAAATTAATTGTTGCAACTTTCTTTGGACCCTTTTCTTTAGCAAGTTTAGCTTTTCTTTCAGATTCTTTTGCAAGTTTTATCATCATGTATGAAAATCCGAATCCGAGTGGAACTAACAATATCATTACAGTGTAAAGAAACACTGGATCAATTACCAAACGTTCTACAAGAGGAATAGTAGTATCAGATGGAATATAGAATCCCCAATATGTTGTGACCATGATTTGAGCTAATCCAGTAATACCAAATGCTGTAATTATTGGACGATCTTTCCAAGAGAATTTCTTGTATCTATCAATAAATGGAATTAGTAAGAATGACGCGATAAACAATCCAGGCCAAAGTACACCCGTAACAAACTTGTCATATTGAGTTCTCAAAAATGCATACAGTCCAGTAAGATACCATTCAGGTACAGTGATACCAGGCGGCACAGTTGGTTCAAACTTGAATCCCATATCAATTGGAAACACACCACCTGTGATCAGGATAGCGCCACCAATTGCCATAACCATCGGTACGTCAAATACTAAAAATCGTGGAAAGTGAACCGCCATTAATCCAAGCATAACTAACGGTAAAAGAAACACATGTTGTGCATAAAATCGCAATACAAAATCTGAAAACCCGCTACCAAACATTGCATCACGAATTGTTGGTCCAGCTATAGGTATTGAAGTAGTAAGAGATGCGGCAATACTAATTGCAAGTTCGGCTCTTTCACTAAATATAACATCATATCCAGTAAATGCCTCTAAAATTGTAACTGTTCCAAGTATAACTCCTGTAGCCCATAAAATTTCATTTCTAATTTTGTATCTTCCACTAAAGTATTGATAGTACATGTGTAAAATTGCCAAAAGAACCATTGCGTTAGAACCGTGATAGTGTATGTTTCTAATGTGAAAACCAAATGGAACTTCGTCATTGATGAATTTTACACTGTCCCATGCTCGATCTAACATTGGTTGATAATAAAACATCAACAATGCACCAGAAATTCCAAGTATTACAAATACAACAAATGTAAGCATTCCTAAAAATCCAAATGGACTTACAAATCTTGCAGGAAATGAAAACTTGATTGCAGTAAATATTGTTCTGTCTAATCCGTCCCAGAGCCAGTAGAAAAAGGCAACTGCCCCGGTTCGTCTATGAAGCGAAACGGCCATATCCTATTACTCCATTAGCATTCACACCCCATGTTGGCGGTAAAACCCATAAAAAGCCATCTGCATCAGCTTCAAAATTTAGGTTTGGTAACGTGTTTGATGGTGCAGCTTGTAATGATGCAGGTCCAGCAAATGCGGTTCCAGTTATAGGATCATACATGCTTCCATGACAAGGACACTCACCTCTCTTTCGTCCTTCTTCTGGCCAGTATTTCCACAAACACCAAAGATGAAGACACACCATACTAAATGCTCTAAAAGATGAAACATCTTTTTTATCCCCTCCAAGTTCTTTTGGCAATCTAATGAATTGCCATTTTCGAAATGCTTCAGCATCAAGTGCCGGATCTCCAGTACTAGGATATGTGATTACTTCAGAATGATTAATTGGAAAGGTTTTGACATTTGCTTGAGTGCCATCAGGTAAAATTACTTTAACTTTTTCAAGGGTGGCCTGGGATGGGTTTGGCATATAATTTCCAAATGGAACAAAAGGAGCAAAAGCTAGACCTGTGCCTGCAGCCCCCATTAATTTTAGAAAATCCCTTCTAGATAATCCACCAGATTTTTTTGTCCCCTGCTCAGACATTCAAGCTGTCGTACTCGCCAAATTGCTTATAAACCTTATTCAATTATTTCACAGGTTTTTGTCTAAGAATTAAAAATAAAACAACTCCGATCGCAATTCCAACTCCAATTCCAATGATTAATCCAAAATTAAAAGAATTATCTTGTTTTTTAATTTGAGTGGCATTATCTTGTGTTGTGATTTGAGTGGCATTATCTTGTGTTGTGATTTGAGTAGTATTTTCAACTAATTCATTTGATGATATAGTTACATTTGCTATAGAATTAGAAAGTGTTTCTGTTTTGTTGAGTTGGTAAATCGGTTGAATTTTTGAAGAGATATTAGAAAATTTAGCTGCAACAGTAATTGGCTCAGTTGTAAAATTTCCACCAA
>JBHIUL010000053.1:0-3832 GCA_042138315.1 Nitrosarchaeum sp. | reverse complement strand
ATATTAGAAAATTTAGCTGCAACAGTAATTGGCTCAGTTGTAAAATTTCCACCAAATAATGTAGAGTGTGCCATAATGGAATAGGTGCCAGTTTGATTAATTGGAACATAAAGTACTGTAGATGTATTATCTTTATTTTTTACAGGAAAAAATCCACCGCCTTGACTAAAAACAGAATTGCCTAACCAATCAAGTGAAGTCCAACCAAGAAAATGACCAAATACTCCTGATGGCATATTAGTTTGGATTATTCTTCCTTTAGGATCCATAACAAAGACAGACAAATTTGTATCATCAGTTTGCCAAGATAGTTCTATTGCAGCTGAATTTATCAAGTCATCATTAATATCAAAATAATACTGCCGCCAATCACCTGCCATGTATCTACTTGCCATATCAAATGCACCTTTAACATAGCCATTACCAAAAATGACATCATTGCTTTTTTTACCTTGAATTAAAACAAGTGAATCTTTTTGATCAATTTCTTTTTTCACAACAAAAGACACTGGTGCATTAACAGCATGTTTTTCACTCTCAAATGTTATGAAACCTTGGTAATTTCCAGTTTGTAAATCGCTTGGCACAATTAAAGAAATATCTATTTTTGCAACATCATTTGCTGGCACAGTAATAGTCTCTGATTTTGGCCATATGATAGACCATTTATCTTTTTGATAATAGCTTGCAGACAATGTATATTCCATTGAAGTTGAATTGAGTTTGGTATCACCTTGATAGAAAGAATATCTAGTTGGTACAGGATACACTCCAACCAACGGTGTTCCTTTAAATTTTTCATTTGGTTCTGTAATTCTAAGTTCCTGAACAGTTCCCCATGTTCCAGCTCGATTAATCATAGATAATTCATTACTTGTAATTTTTGTATCGTTATTTTGATCAATCCAATCATACATGTATAATGACGAAATTTTCATATCATTAGCGTATTGAACATCAGTTTTATTCATAAAATTATCAAATAGAAAATTCAGATTGAGTACCAACAAAGATGTTTCAGGAGGAATTGAATTATCATCAAAAAGATTACTTAGTTCTTTTTGTTTTTTGATATCAGATAGTTTGATGTAATTTGGAATAAATGTGTCTGATTTGTTGAGGATTGAATCTTGTTGTCTTACTTTGGTGATTCCATCAAACTGAGTATTCTTGATTAGAGATATTGTAGTGGGTTTGATAGATATGTTAATTGGTTTATCAGTTGGATTTTCAATCGTAAAAGTTGCTTTGCTATGTTCGCCAGGAAGTAAATGACCTGCAAACCAACTTGTCATGGGCATTGTTTTTGTTGGAAGCTTGAATGACTCGAACCCTATAGCGGTAGAATTTATGGATTCAAGTGCAGGTTTTAAAAATTTTTTAATATTATTGTATGATGCATTATTATGAACTAGAAATATTCCCTCTTTGCCGTTTACAAAATCTAATGCAGTGGATACATCTACGAGTCCAGAACCTTGTGTGAATGGGTCATTTTGAAGATCTTTTGCAGTAGACATCAAAATATTTTTGACTGTAAATGAATCATATTCTTTTGACTGTTTGTTCAATCCTTCCATTAGAATTGCTGCACTGCCAGAAACTAGAGGTGCTGCCATACTAGTTCCTCCAAATAATGAAAAAGATTCTTCTTTAGAATTTTTTGTTGTCTTTAGAACATTAGAAGGTGTAAAACCATGTGCACCAATACTCATCAAATCGGGTTTCGGATCACCAATAATTGCAGGACCTCTGCTTGAAAAATCCACTACATCATTAAAGTGGGAAGTTGTATTACCAAATCTTGGTTGATTCTTAAATGGACCATATCCGACAAACACATTATTTGTAGTAGCACCAACTGTAATTCCAAACGGAGATGCATTAGGCATACCAATTGTACCATAACCATGTCCTGAATTACCTGCACTAGAAACAATTGTCACTCCAGGATAATTGTCATCAAGTGAATGTGGAGTTGCAAGCATACCAAGTATTATAGATAAAATATCCATTCCAGGTGCAGCATTAAACGATGGGAAATTTGAAATTCCCCAACTATTTGAAATTATGTCAACTCTAGGCTTTCCAGTAAATTTCCAATCATGATTTTTACTATCAAATCCAGATAACCACAACCAAGCATAAACAGTATCTCCTGCCCACAATGCCTTTACTGGAACAATTTTTGTATCAGGTGCAATTCCATTTATTGTAAATTGTTTTGTGTTGTTGTAAATATCATATGTTTGTGTGCCTTTTGATGTGATAGATGAAGTGCTAGAAGTTCCATGTCCCACAAAATCAGTCATTACACCAAAAAATTTGCCTTTAGGATCAAATGCAGGCAATAATGTTCCGTTGATTGCATTTAGTGTTTTATCAATATCTGCAGTTTTGTTTTGCATAACACCGTAAACATCCAATACCTGAGCTCCAATTGTTCCTGCACTATAATCTGCTCTTCCATCTTTATTAGAATCATAAACGAGAAATTCTTTTCCACTGCCCAAAACAATTGGTTTTTCATCAGTGAAATCAAAATCATATTTAGGTTTCTCGCCTGATTTTAATTCAAATCTAGTGTAATCTTCCCAAGAAGTACTCATATCAGGGATTATAGTATCGTAAACTCCTGCAACATTAGAATCAACTACAAGTACCGGAACTAATTGTATTCTAGCTAGTGGACCTTCTAATCCTCCCTGATACATTATACCTAAATGATAAATTCCACTTTTTGATTTGATGTAATTTCTATTGTCTTTGCCAATTTTGATATCAGTATCTAATGTTCCATTAAATATTGGTGAATTTCCAAATTGTGGAAAAAAGGAGTTGTAAATTGAAATTTGTGTTCCGTTTCCACCTTGAGATATATCAAGAAAAACACCGTCTTTGGTTTTGTATACTGATGATGTAATGCCTTTTGGAATTGGCTTGGTATAATTTCGTACAATTTCATCTTTATCAATAAATGCAATAAAAGTTGAATTTGTAAGTACAATTCCTTGGCCATCTGCATCAAGCATTATTGGATGATTGTTTTTGTCTCTAGCAAGTGAATGCTGAATGTCAAGATTTGAAAAATCTACTCCAGTATCAACTATTGCTATCTTAATACCACTTCCAGTAACATTGTATTTTGTTTGTGCTAATGTTGCACCTGTAATTTCACCGATTCTAGATGCATCAGTCACATTAGAAACAGGAGAATGAAAATCTAACTTGAAATCTTCTATCACATAATATCCCTTAGAGATTAAATTTGGAATTGAGTTTTCTGAAAGCACTGCGACATAAAAAAATCCATTGTTAGACTCAACTCCATAAAGTGAATTTTTTTTCAAGAAATTTGAATCATCATGACCCGTTCCAAAGATCACATACCTTTTGAAATTTGTTGTTTTAAAAAAATCTGGATCAATTTTTAAAATATCAGATTTGAATAAATTATCAGTATTGTAATAGGAATCAGAATTATGTAAATCCCCATCTACAACAGCATAAGAGCTTGTAAACATTCCTGAAACAAGAAGAATGCTAAAAAAGATAGCCGCTTTGGGCATTATGATTAATTTTATTATCGTATGTTATTATAACTATCTTCTTCTAGCAAGAATTGCAATTTGAAGTGCTACAATTATTCCAATTGATGCAACAATTGGAAAAAATAACGAGTTTAGTTGGGATGATGCCTCTTCAATATTGAATACAGAATTAGATATAGAATTTACACTTGTATCAATATTACCACTTGCACTATTCAAAGTAGCTCCAAATCCTCCAATTTCTGTGTTTAATGTGTTTAATTCACTTGATGTTTCATTTA
>JBHIUL010000052.1:3240-8063 GCA_042138315.1 Nitrosarchaeum sp. | reverse complement strand
CAAAGGCGCTAGCTTGAGGGGTTAGTCTCTTAGGAGTTCGTGGGTTCAAATCCCACCACCCGCATCTAATTGTGATCTATTTGAATTTTATTTTTGTATTTTGTTTAAAGCTTTGATTAATTCAGAACGTCTTTTTTCTTCAGTAATTGCTCCTCTGGCATCGTCAACTAAAATACGATCTACATCAATTTTTCTTCTAGCTTCTTTTACTACTTTATCATACATTGAAAATGGATACAAATGAAGATATAGATTTTCCATTATCTCAAAAATTCTTGATGCTTCGTTTATGTCATCCATTCTGATTTTGTCGAAAACCATTCGTTTTAACTCTCCAACACAATCCATCAATCCTAAAACATATGATTCTGGCATTACGTTTAGTTTCTTTTCTGAAGGAATCTCATTTTTTTCAACAATAGCAATCAGAGATGCCGCTTCAACAAATTCTTGTTCTGGAGTGATCATATATCTTCGAAGATCTGATGTAGCTTTTTTCTTGTATTTTTTTAATAAGATATCTGCTTGTTTGAGATTGTTTTTTGCATATTTCATATCTCCTTTATGTACTGATATGATTGATTTGCTACAAAGAATTATTATTTCTCTTGTATTTTTTAGTAAAAACTCTCTATCGTCTTGAACTTTTGCTAATGATTTTGTAATTTTGTTTAAAGATGATTTTACATTTTTTAATGTCATATTCATGTATTGTATAAAACCCAGAATAAATCGTTTGCCAAAAATCTTATAATAATTACAAAATATAATTCTAAAAACTAAATTTTAGCTCTGATCTTATCTATCCCACCCTTTAAATTCAGTATGAAATGGTATTGATTATGAAATCAAATAATTTTTTTATCATTACTTTGATATCTATACTTGTTATTTCTTCTTTAGGACAGCAAGTTTTAGGTTATGGCGGTCCGCCTGAGCAAAATAGCTCTGGAAATTATACTGTTGATATTAATTCTGATAAAGAATCATATGGTCTTGGAGAATCTGTCATATTTTCTGGAACTGTGAATAGATATAATGAGGATAGAGATTTACGGATTTCACTTTTTGATTCTAACCAAAACTTAGTTCTCACTCAGAAAATTCCTGTTGATGCTGATTCTACCTTTTCTTATAGTTTTGTTCTAAATAATAAATTTCTTAATGGGGAATATCACGTAAAAGCACAATACGGAAATTCAAAGGCAACAGTAAAACAAATGTCATTTGCAATAATTTCAAACGATACTCAATCTATTGAATCACAATTATCTCCACCTTCAAAAATTCCAGATTGGATTAAGAGTAATGCTGGATGGTGGGCAGAAGGTAAAATTGATGATAATTCCTTTGTACAAGGAATCCAATTCTTGATAAAAGAAAGATTGATGAAAATACCTGCTAGTGAACAAGGTTCAATTTCTCACAATAGTAAAATTCCAGATTGGATTAAGAGTAATGCTGGATGGTGGGCAGAAGGTAAAATTGATGATAATTCCTTTGTACAAGGAATCCAATTCTTGATAAAAGAAGGATTCATGAAGATATAAAATTAATATATTATTTATTTTTCTGAGTTATTTTTTCTCATTATGATCTCAAATCTTTGTGTTTTTGGGTAGTTTTATACTTAAAACATATTGTAGAAGCTCTTATTTTGGAATGTTCTTCTTGTAAATTATGGAAATTACTGTAGACCAAATGTATCAAATTGAAAATAAAGGCCACGCTATGGGTTTTTTAAAAAAATTCATGATGGAAAATGCAGGAGCAGCAGCTGTAAAAAAACTAGTTGAAAAATTGGGAAACATCAAATCAAAAAAGATCTTGATTTTTGTAGGTATGGGTAATAATGGCGGTGATGGATTAGTGATGGCAAGACATCTTGCAGGATATGATGCTTTAGTGACAGTTCATCTTCTTGGCTCTCCCGATAAAATCAAAACAGAAGAAAGCTCTTGGAATTGGTCCATTCTAAAAAAAATGCCATCTGTCAAATTACTTACAGGTGATAATTTTGATTTTGGTTTTACCCCCGACATAATTATTGATGGAATCTTAGGCACAGGAATATCTGGTGATATCCGAGAACCATATGCATCTGCCATCAATTACATCAATAATTCTAATTGCTTCAAGTTTGCAATTGATGTTCCATCTGGGCTGGATCCTCAAACTGGAAAAACTGCAAACATCTTTGTAAAGTCTAACATGACT
The DNA here is from genome assembly GCA_042138315.1 of Nitrosarchaeum sp. Lineage (GTDB taxonomy): Archaea > Thermoproteota > Nitrososphaeria > Nitrososphaerales > Nitrosopumilaceae > Nitrosarchaeum. The sequence goes on along the minus strand of JBHIUL010000052.1, from coordinate 5,846 downwards.
GTAACATTTCATAAAATGAAACAAGGTATTCCAAAAAGAAAAGATTTGACTGGTGAATTATATGCAGAAAAGATAGGAATTCCTCCAGAGGCAGAAGAGGGAATACTATGAAAGTTCATCAAATTCAAGTTGGAAATATGCAAAATTTCACATATGTTGTTGAAGACGAAGAAACTGATGAGGGTATAGTGATAGATCCTTCTTGGGATCTTGATCAAGTTGAGCAAGTCATCAAACGAAATAATTTAAAAATAAAATACATTGTTAATACACATCACCACTTTGATCATACTTTAGGAAATGAAGCAATTGTAAAATCTACTAACGCAAAAATAATTCAACATGAGAAATCTGAATTAAAACATGATATTACAGTCAAAGACGGAGATGTAATTGAATTTGGCAATTCAAAACTAACTGTTTTACATACACCTGGACATTCTAAAGACAGTATCTGTTTAATTGGAGACGGAAAAATTTTTTCTGGTGATACTCTTTTTGTAGGTAATTGTGGACGTATTGATCTTCCTGGAGGTAGCTCAAGAGATCTATATCATAGTCTTTTTAACATTCTATACTCATTAAATGATGAACTTGTTCTATATTCTGGACACAATTATGGAAATAATTCTACATCTACTATTGGACAAGAAAAAATAACTAATTTTGTAATGCAAAAACGAACTGAACAAGAATTTGTTGATATGATGGGCCAATGACCTATTTAGATAATTTTGAATTTTTTGGTAATGTAAACAGAGTTGATGACTTTATTGCCGCTATTAAATCTGGAAATTTTTTATTCTCACTTGTAATTTCTTATACTGAAACCTGTGAAATTTCAGGCATAACATTTGCTGGTGCTGATAAAGATTCCATAAAATTTACCCCTCCCGCTGATGCTGAATATCTTTACTATGGTTATTGTAAAACTATTGATAAAATTCCAATGACTCCTGATGGTAAACCTACTCCTGCATTACTTACTAAAACTGCATTAGAATCTTGTAGTATTCCTCACATTGTAATTAATGCTGGAAGTAAAATTAACCCTCAACTACCTTTCATACAAACAGGTTTATCATATGGAAAAAATATTTCAATTGAATCTGCAATAACTGATTCTCAAGTATCTCTGGCAGTGGACTATGGAAGGATGGTTGGGAGAACTCTTGCATCTATGACTGATTGTTTGATCATTGGAGAAAGTATTCCTGGAGGCACAACTACAGCACTTGCTGTATTGCGTGGATTAGGATTCAAAGCTAAAGTAAGTTCTAGCATTCCAAATAATCCCATTGAATTAAAAAATCAAATTGTTAATTCAGCATTAGAGCGTTTAACCTCTGATAACCCATATCATGTAATTGCTAAAGTTGGTGATCCTATGATTGCATTTGTAACCGGTATGTTGAGTTCTGCATCAGAGATCACTAAAGTGATGTTGGCAGGAGGTACACAAATGACTGCAGTTTTAGCACTTGCTTCAAAAATTGGATTCAATGAACACAATACTGCAATTGGAACCACTTCTTACATATCTAATGATATGAGTGCAAATTTTAAATCACTTGTTTCTGAAATTGCAGACATTCCTGCAATTTCTGTTAATCCTGGACTTGAAAATTCTAAGTTTTCAGGATTAAAAGCATTTTCACAAGGATTTGCAAAAGAAGGTGTTGGTGCAGGCGGTAGTATAATTGCATCCATGATAAAAACAGGAAATGATTCTTCTCAATTTTTAACACTTGCTGAAAAAGAATATCATCGACTTTTTACTTCACTGTGACTGATTTAGCCAAGTTCCTTGGATAATCTGGATCCGCTTCTTTTTCGAGTGCAGCATAATATGACAAAAGTTGTATTGGAATTATTTCTGAAATAGGATATGTTAATTCATTAGTTTTTGGAATTTCTATCCAATAATCATAAACATCGCTTTTCATATCTGATATTCCGATAATCTTTGCACCACGTGCCTTAATTTCTCTTGCACTTGTTAGTGTGTCTAAATATGTTGAATCGTTTGGATTGATTATGATCACAAATACTTTGGAATCCATTAGTGCTAATGGACCATGTTTTAATTCTCCTCCTGGTATTCCTTCTGCATGAATGTATGTCAATTCTTTTAATTTTAATGCTGATTCTATAGCTATTGGATAATGAATTCCTCTTCCTAGAACATAGATGTCTGATATTTCTCTAATTTCTTTAGCAATATGTCTAATTTGATCATGATTTTCAAGAATTTTTGAAATTGATTCTGATATTTCTTTATAGTCAATCTCAAACTTTTCGTTAGATAACTCCTCCATAATTTTGTAAATTATGATTATTTGTGATGTAAAGCTTTTTGTTGCTGCAACTCCAATTTCCGGACCACAATTCATTCCTATGACAACATTTGATTCTCTTGCTAAAGATGATGTAAGTGAATTAACTATGGCAATAATATTACAATTTACCTTCTTTGCAATATTTACTGCATCTAACACATCTGCACTTTCACCACTTTGCGAAATTGCAATTAATGTTGAATTTGGTTCAATCGTATCTGAAGAAAATTGTAATTCGCTTGAAATTATTGCATCTGTTTTTATTTT
>JBHIUL010000052.1:0-3140 GCA_042138315.1 Nitrosarchaeum sp. | reverse complement strand
CCATTAAAATCTAAAATTTGTAATCTGTCTTTATCAATTATCACAAAATTACCATTTTCAATGTAAATGGCATTATCTGTCTGTTCAATAAATCCTAAAACATCACTTGATAGAAAATACCCATTTTTTCCAATTCCTACAATCAATGGCTCGTGAAACCTTGCAGCTGCTAACTCTCCATTTTCAAACATTGCAACAAATGCATAATTGCCTTTTAATTCTGAAACTGTTTTAATTATTGCATTTTTGACATTCTTGACAGATTCATAATTTTTTTGAAGGAGATTTGCTATTATTTCACTATCTGTTTCACTTTTGAAAATATACCCATTTTTTTCCAATTCCTTTTTTAATTCTTCAAAATTCTCTATGATGCCATTGTGTACTATTGCTATTTTTCCAGAATTACTAGAATGTGGATGTGCGTTTGCATCTGTTACTCTTCCATGAGTTGCCCACCTGGTGTGGCCTATTCCTATTTTTCCAGGTAATGTATCTAGTTGAACCTTAGAATTTACTTCTTCTACTTTTCCAATTCCTTTTTTTAATTCAATTTGATTATTTGATTCAGTTGCAACCCCAACACTATCATATCCTCGATATTCCATTCTTCTTAGCCCTTTGACTATTATTGGTGCCGCAATCTCATTTCCGTAATAACCGATAATTGAACACATAACTGATCTATCTGATAATCTGAGGGGTTATTTACTGTTAAACTTATTCTTGTAAATTTCTATTTGATTTTTACTCTGTAGTTTCTGTTTTAGCTTCAACTGTCTCTACTTCTTCATTAGTTTCAGGCTTTGATTCTTGTTTTTTGGTGCTCTCTAACATGCTTGGAATGCTTGATTCTGGTGAGAAGTGAATATTTTTTTCTTCTTCTAATGTTACAATGTATGATGGAATGTTTACCTTTCTATCACCGATCATTATGTGACCATGAATTACTGCTTGTCTTGCTTGATATGGAGTTTTAAATCCAAATTTCCTTGATACTAGTGTTTGTAATCTACGTGAAAGTAAATCGTTTACTTGAAGATTAAGTACATCATCTAATGTGGATTCATTACTTACTAATCCTATTCTTGATAATGATTTCATCAAAACTGGTTCTTTTTCTAATCTAATCTCTTGTCTTAATGCAAGCAATGATCTTGCCTGATGTCTGACACGGGATAATTCTGTATGTGCTTTCCATAACTCTCTTTTTGATCTCAAACCAAAAGTACCTAGTGTTTTTAATTCCTCCATTTTTAATTCATAATTAAGTGGTCTCTTTGGTTTTCTCCACATTCGTCTTGGATACTTAGGATCTCCCATTCAATTCACCTATTTCTTTTTCTCCACGGCTGCTGCAGGTTTTGCTGCTGCAGGCGCTGCTGCTGTTGGTGCTGCTGCTGTTGGTGCTGCAGGTGCAGCAGCTGCTTGAGCTGGTGCTGCCTTTCCAGCTTTTGCAACACCTACTGCTCCACCCTTTCTACCTGTAGTTCTTGTACATTGACCTCTAACTTTTAATCCATACATGTGACGATAACCTCTCCAACTGTTGGTAATTCTTTCTCTTTCAATATCATTTCTTAATGTAAATGGAATATCTGATGTTAGCAGATGCATATTTGCTCCAGTTTCGATATCTTTTCTTCTATTAAGAAACCATGCTGGAAAATTTCCTGCTATGGGATTTGTAATTAATTTTTCAATTGATTGTACATCAGACTCTGATAGAAAACCAATGTTTGTATTTGTGTTAATTTTTAATGTATCTAGAATTGCTGTGGCAAAATTGTATCCTATACCCTTAATTTGGGTTAATCCTACAATAGCCTTTTTGGCTCCAGGAATATCATTTCCCACAATCCTAACAATGTGTCTAAATTCTTGAGTACTCAAGTATTCAAAAATTCTTTGTTACCCCGATAAAAACCATGCTAGGCGTCAATTAGATGTGTTTCAAAGCGATCACAATGATGGTAATTTATCATAATTTTCATAATTAATTTCTTGTTTTAGCCTCTAATTCTAGATATTGGACTAAATTTATCTAAAGTCTGAATCTTCTGTCCAATCCTTGCCTTGTACATTCCATTGATTGCATTTACAACACTTCTTTACTCCCCTTTGGGCATCTATTTCAATACAGAAACAATGCTCCCCTTTTCCTGATGTGTCTTTGATACATAATTTCTGCATTATTGGTAACTCTATTATTTTACTAATTATCTTATTGGTCTGAATTGTGTATTTTTCAATTAGAAAAGTTATAAATTCACATAAAGACTGTTAGTAGAAATGGATGATACATTTGATAGAGAAAAAGTCGTTGATTGCATGTTTGATCCTATCACGTCATCTATTTTATCCGAATTGGAAGACGGTGAAAAAGAATGTTCTTTCTTGGCAAAAAAATCTACTATTTCTGAAAATGAAGTTATTGAAAGACTTTCTTATTTAATAGAACATGGATTTATTTTTAAAAATTCTGATAATGGTAAGCTAATCTTTTCTGCAAACGCTGAAAAATTAACTCAGATTATAGAAAACAGTGACACTTTTAATGCAACTATTGAAGGATTAGAAAAAATGGATAGCTATCTCAACTAAAAGATTTCTTACGATTTCTGATTGCATAAATGGTGACTCCTACCATTCCAATTAGACCTATTATGAGAATGTATAATGAAATAAATCCTAATGATTTTTTACCTGCATCTGGATCTAATCCTATCACTCCAAATACTTTGATTTCTTTTTCATTTGTATTTTCAATAACTAATTTGTAGATTCCTGATACTGCAATGTTGAAGCGCCCTTCAAAAACTTCTTCATTGATTGATTGTGATTCTATTTCTTTATCAAATGGATCTAATATTTTTGCAGTAATCCCTTTTTTAAAATCAATTATCTGAATTGCATAAACTCCGGTTTGTACTTTTGTGTTATCTAATTCAATTGAAATTGTCAGATTTTCTCCAAATTTGATCTCTCCTTCTCCTTTATTCAAACCCTCAAAAATAACCTGATTCCCGTAAATTGATAATACTATTCCTGCACACACCATACTGCCAACAATCACAAAAAGGATGCCTGATTTCTGCACATTTTACCTGTGATGATCTTTAGTTTAAACCTAATTTTTC
>JBHIUL010000051.1:0-8121 GCA_042138315.1 Nitrosarchaeum sp. | reverse complement strand
TGATTGTATTTATCTTGAAATAGACTGCATTTTTCAATTTTACATTCTTTGGGAATTACATTTTGTATTTGATTTATTAATTTTTGACCTTTTTCGGTAAGAAACGTTCCTGATTTTGTTGAATTAACTATCCCTGCTTCTTTTAGATGTACAATTAATGTTTTAACTGCACCTTCTCCAAGATGAATTTCTTTTACAAATGTTGCTCTGCTGACAAATCTGTCATTTGTTAACAACTGTAATGCTTTGAGAACATGTGGAATGCTAAATGTTAAAATTCTGCTAGATCCTTTTCTTGAAACTATGTTTTGTAAAGTTTGAATATTTTTGCGCAGAGTTTTTCTTTTCTATGTTTCTATATAAATTGGATAAATTATCCAAGAATTTAAATACGTTCAATCAAGAAAAAATTCATGTCTCAATCAAGACAAATCAATGTATCTAAAAACGGTGTTCCAGTTATTGCAATTGTGGCTTTGGCCATAGTTTTTGCAACTGGATTATTTGTTGTTGGATTTGACCAGGGCCATATCTTCAGTCTAGTCTATGGTGAAGAAGCATTTCAAGATCTTTACATCCATGAACTTACTCATGATATGAGACATGCAGCTGGATTTCCTTGTCATTAGGAGTTTAATCTAATGAAAACATCTCTTTTTCTCTTTATTGTTATATTGTCTGGTGCTGCGGCTGGTGTAATTCATGGTAGTGCTAATCTTATTTTAGTTGAGCCATCGCTTGACAAGGCAATTGGAATTGAAAATCAACATCTTTTTGCAACTGGTGAGGCAAAAGATACTCCTGAATTTTGGATAGAATATGAGGGCTATAGAACATGGCAAAAAAGTGGTCAAGTTCTAGCTGGCGCTATTCTTGGTGTTTCTATAGGTTCTTTATTTGGAATTGTTTTTGCACTTTCAAGAAATTCACTCCCTGGAAAATCTGATCTAAAGAAATCTATGATTTTAACTGGTTTAATGTGGATGTCAATTTATTTTATTCCGTTTTTAAAATACCCTGCAAATCCTCCAACAGTAGGTGATCCTGAAACAGTTGTTTTGCGTGGAATTCTATACTTGACATTTATTGCAATTTCTGGATTTGGGGTAGTTGGATTTTACAAATTATCTCAAAAATTAAAAACCAAAAAACTCCTTGCTGTTGCAGGTTATGCTGTGTTTATTGGAGTTGTGTTTGTTGTAATGCCTGAAAATCCTGATCATATTGCGGCTCCTATGGATTTAGTTGAACATTTTAGAACGATGTCTGTGCTTGCTGTTTCTATTTATTGGCTTTCTTTGGGCCTTATTTTGGGTTCTTTATGGAATCGTTATAAACCTAATAAAGAAATTTCATCATCTTTTAATTAACTGTTCTAAATCTCTGGAATGAGAATAATATGATGTGATTTAAATAACTCTATAACATTTTTTAATTTAATTGACACGACGTTTAACCTTACCACAATTAAAAAAATATGATGTTACACAAAAAGTAATTGAATCTCTGGCAGATTCTGAATCTCGCGCAATTTTATTTTCAACTATAAAAAAAGCCATGACTGCATCTGAATTATCTGAAAAACTAAAAATTCCTCTTAGTTCTGTATATAAAAAACTAAATGATCTTGAAGAACTTACTTTGATTGAAGTAGAAAAATGGATGATTTCTGATAAGGGCAGAAAATTCAAAATGTATCGAAGTCGTATCAGTAAGGCTGATATTTCTATAAGAAAACCTGAACCTGTTCTTAATTTACTACCAAATGTGTGATTAAAATGTCCAAACCAAACATAATTCAATTAAGCGAATTTGATGTTACACAAAAAATAATTGAATCTCTAAGCAGTGTTTGTACCCGTGCTGTGTTATTTTCAATTAAAAATGAATCTAAAGATGCAACTCAAATTGCAGACGAATTAAAAATTTCAATATCCACTGTTTACAAAACATTATCTAATTTAGAGGAATTAGCACTTGCCGAAGTAGATAAATTTGTAATTTCTCCTGAAGGAAAAAAAATAAAACAGTATCGTAGTAGAATTGGTAAAGTTGAAATCACATTAACTGATATGGAACCTATTCTCAATCTTTATCCTAACACCAGTAACTCTAAACCTACTATTCCAAGCTAAATTATTAAATCATAAAATAGATTGGTTATATTGATCCTTAATATGATAAATTTGGTTTTTTATTCTGAAAATTTATGATTTTTTTTCTGTAATTGGTTTTGATAGGTGTTCATGGATTCTCATTCTAAGATTATAGAACAAATCTTTTGTTTAAATACCGTTAGCTAGACCTAAGCAATAATTCATGAAATCAAAATTTTATTGGTATTCGATTATTTTTGTTTTAATCTTGAGTTCATTCTCAGTTGTAAACTTTGGATATGCTCAAAATAATAAAGAAAATTATGTATCTACTCTTACCATTACGGGAATAGGCTTAGAATTAACAAAAACAGCACTTCTTGATAATAATTACAATTCTGCAGAAAAATACTCTACTTTTACAAATAACTTCTATGGGAAAAATATACAATTCTTAAGAACAACTGATTCTGATTTTTCTGATGACGTTCATGTTAAATTACTTGATATACATTCAGGCATTCTATCAAAATCATCTCCTCAAAATCTAATCAATCAAATTGATCAACTACAAAATATGTTGACACTCCCCACATCTGATGAGAATGTAAATATCATTATCGCTTCTATCTTGTCTGAAGCTGATGATCAATATCAAATAGCAATCCAACGTAACAACGCAGAGTCTTATTTTTTGACTTTGTCTCTGATAGAACATTCTAAATCTCTTTTTGAGAAAAATCCCGTACCTAATGATCGTCTAAATCAAGAATTACAATCTTTTTTTAATGATTTGGATAAATCTGTTTCAAATAAAAATAATTTTGTAATAGTGGGAAATTTAATTAATGCAATACAACGTGATTTATTATACACAGAAACAATCTCAATTGATAAAACAAATCTATATGATGTCATTAGAAATTTATATTCTGAATTATTTGTTGCAGTAAATTCAGATGATTATTCCACTGCTGAAGAACTTGCAATAGAAGCATATTTAGAAAATTTTGAATATTTAGAACCAGACATTGAAAAAGTTGATGAGCAATTATTGGCCACTTTAGAAATTAATATGCGTGAAAATCTTCGAGAAATGATCATCAAAAAAGAAAACTCGAATGTAATCATACAATTCATTGAAAATTCTATTTTACCTGATTTAGCAAAAGCTGAAGAACTGACTAGCACTATTGCTCCTGTATTTGATGTTAGTTCATCGTCTGACAAGGAACTAAAATCTATGGGTGATTCCACTGATGATCAAAAATCTGTTGTAAGAAATGAAATTGATAAAATTCGTGAACGATTAGAGGAAACATTGCTTCATTATAGTCGTGGAGATATACAATCTGCACATGCATCAGCAAGATCTGCATATCTTGACAGTTATGAATTTGTAGAAATACCACTTAGAGCAATTGATCCTGATTTTACGCTTGAAGTAGAGTATCAATTTGCCACACTACGTAATCTGATTAAACAAGAAGCACCTCAAAAAGAAATCCATGAGGTCATAATTGCTATAAAGAGAAATCTAGATGAATCTGAAAGAATTGTTACAGGAACTGGTCAGCTTGCACCATCAATTGCATTTACTTCTTCATTTGCAATTGTTTTTAGAGAAGGATTGGAATCTGTTTTAATTCTTGGAGCTATACTAACATATCTTGAAGCGTCTAGAAATACCCAATTTAAAAAATATATTTACTATGGAATAGTAGCTGCATTTGCTGCCACTGCTGTTACGTGGATTATTGCATCTTATATAATTGAAATTTCTGGTGCAAATCGGGAATTAATTGAAGCAATTGCTGCGTTATCTGCCACTGCTGTTTTGTTTTATGTTAGTTTTTGGGTTTTGAATAAAATTGAACATAAAAAATGGATGGAATTTGTTAAAGCAAAAGTTTGGCAAGCTACTACAACTGGCAGTGTTATGGTGTTTGTTATGTTGTCATTTTTCACTGTATATCGTGAAGGTTTTGAAACTGTCCTTTTCTATCAAGCAATGTCTGGTTTTGCAAAATATATGGAAGTCTATGTTGGATTAGGATTTATTGCCGGATTGATTTCTCTTTTAGGTTTGTACTATGTAATGAGAAAATTGGGACGAAAACTACCTTTACGTGCATTATTTGGTTTGACAATGGGTGTAGGTGCATATTTGTCAATTGCATTTTTAGGAAATGCTATCAGAGAATTACAGATTTTAGATATTGTGCCATATACTGGATTAATTGGTATTGTTCCTAGGTTGGATATCAATCTTGCAATGATGACTGGAATTTATCCTACATTGGAAACAATTATTGCTCAAACAATATTGCTTGCAGTTTATTTAATTGCATCATCCTATATCTTGATAATGCGTCCACGAAAAGAACAACGATTAGCATCAATGAGACAATCTAGGAAGGTTGCAGATGAATAACAAAAGAAGAGTTAGAGTTGGAATTGATGTTGGTGGAACCTTTACAAAAGCTGTTGCTATAGATGTGAAAACAGGCTCTCTTTTGGCAAAATCTACAGTTCCTACAACACATAATGCTGAAAAAGGTGTTTCTGAAGGTATTGTAACTGCATTAACTAAAATTATTGATGAGACAGGTATTGGAATTAATGAAATTGAATTAATTTCACATAGTACAACTCAAGCAATTAATGCATTGTTGGAGTCTGATACATCCAAGGTTGGAATAATTGCAATGGGTGTAGGACCTACCAAAAAAGATGTTATTAGAAGAACAAATCTGCAGGATACTTCAATTAACACTAATCAGGATATTAAAACAACACATGAGTTTTTAGATACTTCTCATTTAATTACCGAAAATGAAGTAATTGCAGCAATAAATCGTTTGAAAGAAAATGGTGCTGAAGTAATTATTGCAACTGAAGCATTTGGTGTAGATGATCCATCAAATGAATCGTTTGTCATGAATGTTGCATCTAAACAAAATATTCCTACTACTGCATCTCATGAGATTTCTGGAATTTATGGATTGGAGATAAGGACTCTTACTGCAGCTGTAAATGCTAGTGTTTTACCAAAAACATTTCAAGTTGCAAATTTTGTCGAAGATGCAATTCGTAAAACAGGAGTCACTTCACCTTTGATGATTATGAAAGGTGATGGTGGTGTTACAAGTATGGATACTTTTAAGACAAAACCAATTCTTACAATTCTTTCAGGACCTGCAGCAAGTGTAGCTGGTGCACTATTGCATCTGAAAATAACTAATGGAATATTTGTTGAGGTAGGTGGTACTAGCACAAATATCTGTATAATAAAAAATGGTAAACCTGAAATTCGTTATGTGACAGTTAAAGATCATCCTACATGTATTCGTTCAATGGATGTTAGAATTTTGGGAGTAGCTGGTGGAAGTATGGTTGGATTGGCTAAAAATAGAATATCTCATGTTGGCCCACGCAGTGCACACATTGCTGGCCTCAAATACTCTTGTTTTGCAGATCCTGAAGAACTGAAAACTGGAAAAATAATTTTGATTAAACCTATGTCAAATGACAAATCAGAATATGTGGCAATAAAATGTGATAAAGAAACATATGCTATTACCAACACATGTGCTGCAAATGCATTGGGGATGATTGAAAAAAATGATTATGCTTTTGCAAATCAAGAATCTGCAAAAATTGCCCTAAAAACCCTTGCAGAATTTGTTGGTGTTTCATATCATGAAATTGCAATGTCTATTATTCAAACAGCTTCATTTGAAATAACAAAAACAATTAGCAAGATCTTAAAAGAATTCAAAATGAATCCTAACAGCACTGCGTTGATTGGAGGTGGAGGTGGTGCATCTGTTCTTGTTCCTTTTGTTGCAAAACAATTAGGTATCCAATATAAAAAAGCTGAACATGCAGAAGTGATATCCTCCATAGGTGTTGCATCATCTATGCTTCAAGAAGAAATGGAGCAAACAATGGTTGAACCAACACCAGAAAAAATTAATCAAGTGCATAAAAAAATACACGCAATGTTAGTTGACAAAGGTGCCCTCCCTGAATCTATTATGATAAATAGTGAATTTGTTTCTGAAAAATCATTACTCCGTGTAACAGCTGTTGGTAATGTTGAATTAGATAGTGCTGAAACTTCAAAAAATATATTTACATTAGATGATGCTAAAAAACGAACTAGTGAAATTATTGAACTTTCTGAAGATTTGATTGATTTGAGTTATGAAACTGATCATTATTTTGTATTTACTGGTCACTTAGAAGTAAAAAAATTATTTAGTAAAAAGAATCAACATCATATTTTAATTTTAGATAGATATGGAAAACAAAAACTATCTATAAAAAATGGTAAACTCTTTCAAGGTGGTAAAATCACTTTATTAGAAGAATTAGATGATTATTTCGAATCAAGGCATTCTGAAATTGCCCCTAAAGTATACCTGTTAAATGATTTAAAATTAGTAGATTATTCTAGCCTTGTTAATCCATCTGATATTTTAGATGCGATCAGAGCAGAACTGATAGGTTCTGAAAAAGCTGCAATTTTAATAGATTTGTAATTTATTTTGTGACTGTTTTGTCCAAAAATAATTTGAATCAATTGGTCTTTGATCGATATATTTTTTGACTCTTGTACTTCTAATTGTATTGGGGTTTTGATGTATTATGAGTTGTAAAATTGGGTATATTCACAGTTTTTCATATTTTGCCATCCAAGATAAGAAGATGTGCATTAATTGTGGTATAGAAGAAAGCAATAAGAATTAATTATAAACTTCAAATTCATACCTTTATTTTTAATCATTTTATTTTCAACACTAATTTCATTTGTTGTGATTCTGAACAGGTGAATGTATTTTTTTAAGTAGTGATTTTTTCCAATTGATTTGTTTCTTTTGCAGTTTTTATTTCACGTGCTATTCTTTTACCCATGCTCATATGCTCATTAAAAAGCAATGAATAGTATGGTGAGCCATCCATGTAGATGTTTGTACCTGCTACAATTCTGGCTGAAAATTCAAACGATGTAAATTTTGCATTTTCATCATAAACACCTTCAATACAAAACGGTCCATTCATTCCCGGCGCTACCATTCTTTTTGCAGCTTCCACAAAATTTTCTCCCATTGTATACACTTCTTCTAGTAATGATTCACGTAGAACTATTGGACTATTTCCAATCACATTAAATGATGGAACTTTATTACTTTTGAGTTGTTGTTCTGCTGGAATTCTTGCCATTCCTTCAATGTCTGACTCATGTCTTTGATCAGCACCAAAAAATTCTAACTCTTCTTTTAATGGAGAGTAGAAAAACTGTAAATATGCTAAAACCCCTGCGGCATATTCTTGAATGTATAGTGTTTCATCTTTAGAAATTATACCTTGTGAAATCAATTGATTTCTTTTTTTAATGTAGTCTTCTTGATTAGCTGCCAAAAAATACCCTTTTCCACCTGCAGCTCCTTGCCTTTTTACTATCACTAAACTGTCAATATCTTTTGAATCTAATACTGGTTTTGGAACTGGTAATTTTGCTTCACGCATAAGTTTTTCTTTCATAGTTCTGTCTGACTCCCATCTTAAAATCCATTTATTACCGAAAATTGGTGTCTTTATTGATTCAATTTGTTCAGAACTCATCTGTGCAATTAATGTTCCATGAGGAATTAGCACTGCATTATTTTGCTCTAAAATATCTTGATGTTTTTGTTCTAATATTTCTTTAAATGAATCTACCAAAATTAATTCATCAATAAATGCAAATCTTCGATAAAGTTTTTCTCGTTTTTTTTCACAAACTAGTATTGTTTTTAGACCTTCATCTTTAGCTCCTTTGAGAACTTGTAATGCACAATGAGATCCTAATGTTGCTATTGCAGTCAATGTGATATATTACCTACTTTATTGTACTTTATGAACTATGTGTGGATGATACATATTGAAATACCTCGTCAATTAATTCTGCATTTAATTCTGTTTTGATGTCTTCTGGAATTACCTTTAAAACAAAATCATACATGCTTGTATTTTTTGG
>JBHIUL010000050.1:5132-8150 GCA_042138315.1 Nitrosarchaeum sp. | reverse complement strand
CATTACTAAACTATGTTGATATTGATTCAGAACAAGAGATGTTAGGTTATGGAATAGGAATTATTTTAATGAATGTTGGAATGTATTTTGTCGCACCAGCCATGATAATTCATAGACTAAGAAAATAACTACCAAACATCATCTACTTCATCAAGTACCTTGTATTCTTTTTCTGTCTCACGTTTTAGTAGTTTCAGTCTTGAAATATCTCTATCAAACAATAAATCAATTATCCAGTCTAAGAAAACTCTGACTTTTTTATCGGGTAAAGTAATTTTTGAAAGATAGACATTTCTCCAAATAAGCCAAGCCAATAATCCTGAGATATTCATTCCCAAAAACGTCGCAATGCCAGTTCTCTTTCCAATTATTGCCATTTGGCCCTTAGAGTGATATTCAAATTTTTTCTTTTCTAAATTTTTAATTAAAGCGCTTAAATTATGAGCAGCAATTTTGGCTTGTGCTTCTGCAAGTTGTGCAGTGGGTGCAAATGGTCTATTTGTTTGAGGATCCATAAACAATGCACAATCACCAATTGCAAAAACCCCAGAAAATTCTGGTACCTCGAGAAAATCATTTACAATAACTTTGCCTTTATCGGTTTTGAACATTGATCTTTTAATTGTATTAACTGGTGTAACACCTGCAGTCCAAATCAAAGTTTTAGTTCTAATTATAGTGATCTTTGATTCATTGATAGAATCTTTTAGGTTTTCATCTAATGATTTTACAGTAACTTCTGTTCCATCAAAACTTGTTACTGCTGTTTTGAGCCGTATTTCAATTCCACGTTCTATCATTTTTTCTTTTGCAAATTCAGCTAATTTTTCATTAAATCCAGGAAGGATCATTGGAAGAGCTTCTAAAACTATTACACGAATATCATTTTTGTGAATTGTAGGATAGTGTTTTCTTGCATCTAATAATAGATCCATCAATTCTCCTGCAGTTTCAATTCCTGCAAATCCACCACCTACAATAACAAAAGTCAAAAGACTATCACGTAGAATAGTGTCAGTTTCATTATCAGCTTGTTCAAGCATATCTATTACTCTATTTCTTAATACCACTGCATCATTGAGAGTTTTCATTGTGTAAGCATTTTTTTCAACATCTGCCATTCCAAAAAAATTAGTTTCACTACCTAATGCAACTACCAAATAATCATAATGAATTGAAACTCCTCTTTTTTCACCTGTACCCCATAATGTCACAAGTTTTCCAAATGGATCTACATTTTTAATTCGTCCTTCGTAAAATTTTGTTTTTTTACAAATTGCTCTAATTGGCATTACAATATGCCTAGTTTCAATCATACCTGATGCTACCTGAGGCAACATTGGCGTAAATAATAAGAAATTATCCTCACTAATCATTATCAACTCAATTTCAGAATTATTTCTAAAAGATAACTCTAATTGCCTGGCACATTCTACCCCTGCAAACCCTCCTCCCAAAATGACTATTTTCTTCTTGTTTTTGGCCAATTACCTAATACGTAAAATTACTGCATATATCCTATGAGATCAAATTTATCAATAATTCATTAAATAATTTCAAAATTTATCCAATTCTGACTATGTCAGAATGAAGTATTTCATATGCCCTAGAAGCATCTCTTTCATTTAGAATTATTATTATGCTTTCTTGGCTGAAAAATGCATTTACTAGTTCAATTCCATTCTCATGTAAAATCTCTGCAACATAAGATACAACATCTGTTTGATTTTGGTTTGGAGGAATTGAAATTCTGATCTTTGCAAGGCCAGTACTAAACATGTTAGCATTGTTTGGTACATTTTCAAAAATTTGTCTAATACTTTCTATATCTTCTGTAAGGAATCTAAAGGAATCTGATAATCTAAAAAACTCATAATTATTAGTAATTTTTGAAAATTTATCCAAAATCGATACTGCATCCATCTCTGCAGAATCATTCATTGAAAATTTGATATCCATTATACCATCAGTTAATGATAATCTGGCATTTTTCAAAACGGATTCTTCTTTGATGTTATCTTTGACTTCAAATGAATCTGCATATCGTTTTATGGCAACTACGACTGTGTTGAGATTTACAGAACTACCCAAAATTCTTTCAATTTCTGGTTGAATTTTTACAGCCAATGCTGTATAATTAATCAAATCCATTTTCATGCAATCATAAATTGAACGATTTCTTGTTATGATTTCCCTGACTAATTCGGGAATAGACATACTTGTATTTCTCATTAAACATAATTATATGATGTCAGTTATAATAGCATTATGTAAGAAATTACATCATAAATCATAATATTTATATAATGTAATGTATATTACATATAATAGAGAAATATGACAATATTTAATGATGAAT
The DNA here is from genome assembly GCA_042138315.1 of Nitrosarchaeum sp. Classification (GTDB taxonomy): domain Archaea; phylum Thermoproteota; class Nitrososphaeria; order Nitrososphaerales; family Nitrosopumilaceae; genus Nitrosarchaeum. The sequence continues at coordinate 5,791 of JBHIUL010000050.1, read as the reverse complement.
TTGATAGAATCTTCAAGAGAATGTCAGGTTCTTTTTTTGATATAGATGACATTTTTGAGGAATTCAAAGAAGGTACTGGTACGGGCCCATTTTATTATGGTTATACAATGACTGTTGGTCCTAATGGAAAACCTGTGATAAAAGAATATGGAAATGTAAAACCTGGATTGATATCATCAGCTGATACAAGAGAACCAATTGTGGATTCAATTGTAGATGAAAAAGAAAAACTAGTAAAACTTGTAGCTGAAATGCCTGGAGTTGAAAAATCAGACGTTAAAATTCTCGTACAAGACAAAACTGTTGATATTTCTGCAGAACATGACAAAAAGAAATATCACGTCAAGGTTCCAATCAAATACAAAGTAGATGAAAACTCTGCCAAAGCTTCTTATAAAAACGGAATTCTTGAATTAGTTTTCAAATTAATTGAGGATGAGAAGCCAAAAGGCAAAAAGGTGGAGGTTGAATAAACCTCATTAATTTTTATGGAGAAAAATGACTGACATTATTTTAAAAGTAATTGAAATTCCACAACAACACGTTGGAAGAGGAAGAGCTATAATTGATCCTAAAATTATTGAAGAAACAAAATGGAAACCAGGACAAATTTTAGAGTTAACACATAATAAAAAAACACATGTAAAACTTTGGCCTGG
>JBHIUL010000050.1:0-5032 GCA_042138315.1 Nitrosarchaeum sp. | reverse complement strand
TTTATCATAACTAACACAAAACCATCAAAACCAGTAATTGTAACTGAAAATACAATATTCAAACTTGGTTCTATGACAAAAGCAATTGATTCTACTATTCCACGAATTACATATGATGAATTAGGAGGTTTGAAAAACGAAGTTAGAAAAATTCGTGAGATGGTTGAATTACCCATGAGACATCCAGAATTATTTGAGAAAATAGGCGTGGAAGCACCAAAAGGCGTCTTATTATATGGACCTCCTGGAACTGGAAAAACTCTATTGGCAAAAGCAGTTGCTGGTGAAACGAGTGCTCATTTTATTTCACTTAGTGGTCCTGAAATCATGGGAAAATATTATGGAGAAAGTGAGGAAAGAATTAGAGAAATATTCAAACAAGCGGAAGAAAACTCTCCAAGTATTATATTCATTGATGAAATTGATTCAATAGCACCAAAGCGAGACGAAGTTTCTGGCGAAGTTGAAAAACGAATCGTTTCTCAGCTTTTAACATTAATGGATGGTATGAAAAGTAGAGGTAAAGTTGTAGTTATTGCAGCTACTAACAGACCTGACTCAATTGATCCTGCACTAAGAAGACCAGGTAGATTTGATAGGGAAATTGAAATTGGAATTCCAGATGATGAAGGACGACATGAAATCTTATCCATACATACACGTGGAATGCCAATTGATGAAAAAGTAGATCTTAAACAAATTGCTAAAGTAACACATGGATTTGTAGGTGCTGATCTTGAAATATTATCCAAAGAAGCAGCAATGCGTTCTTTACGAAAAATTTTACCAGAAATTAATCTTAGTGAAGAAAAAGTTTCTACAGAAATTCTTCAGAAAATAAAGATTACGAGTGATGACTTTAGAGATGCATTAAAAGAAGTACGACCAAGTGCATTACGTGAAGTTCAAGTACAAATTCCAAATGTTAATTGGGATGATGTAGGAGGTCTTGATGAATTAAAAGAAGAACTACGAGAAGCTATAGAATGGCCAATTAAACATAAAGAAGCTTTTGAATATGTTAATGTAGAAGCACCTAAAGGAATCTTACTTCATGGCCCACCAGGAACAGGAAAAACAATGATTGCAAAAGCATTAGCGACAATGACCGAATCTAATTTTATCAGTATTAAAGGTCCAGAACTACTTTCAAAATGGGTAGGTGAATCTGAAAAGGGCGTAAGAGAAATTTTCAGAAAAGCCAGACAGGCAGCACCGTGTATAATATTTCTAGATGAAGTTGATGCACTTGTACCAAGAAGAGGTAGTGGAGATTCAGGATCACATGTAACAGAAAATGTTGTATCTCAAATTCTTACTGAAATAGATGGGTTAGAGGAGCTACACAATGTCTTGATAATTGGTGCTACAAATAGACTTGATATTGTTGATGAGGCATTACTAAGACCAGGTCGATTTGATAGAATTATTGAGGTTCCAAATCCAGATTCCAAAGGAAGAGAGCAAATATTCAAAATTCATTCAAGAAAGAAACCACTATCTAGTGATGTAGATGTTGCAAAAATTGTTGAATTAACAAATGGATTCAGTGGTGCTGAGATGGCATCTATAACAAACAGGGCTGCAATTCTTGCTTTAAAAAGACATGTTAACACAAAATCAAAAAACATCAAAGACATCAAAATTACTCAACAAGACATACTGGACTCAATTGATAAGGTAAAACCTAAGAAAAAAGAGGAGCCTATCACTCAATCCATAAAATAGTCTAAATACTAAGAAAAAGGACCACAAATTATGAAACTCTATCTTGATTTTGAGCCATGTAAAGAATGTAACACCATGATGAATGAATTAAGTAGTCCTGAAATGTTATTTGCGGATGCCAAAAAAAGAGCAGATGAATCTGCAAAATTTCTACGACATTTGACTTACAATCATAACGAAGTAGTACAAGCTGTAATGGAAGATCTACCTAAACAAAAAAGAGATCAAGAATTTGATTTCTTTAAATAACTTTATTTTCTAATTAATGCTTTTAAAATTATTAATTTTTTAGTATAAAATTAATACGATATTATACTAAAATATAATATGAAAAAAAATATTTTTTTTGGTTTAACAGTTTTACTTTTTTCATTTACTCAACCTATCTTTGCTCAAGAAATTCAACAAGATCCTGGACCTCCAAAAATACCTCAACCAACACCTACGCCCGATCCAATAAAAATACCTAAATCAGATCCAACATCTAATCCGTTTCCCAAAGAAAGTGAATCTGAAAAAATACAAAGACTTACTGATGAAAATATTAAACTAAAAGAGCAAAACTCTATCTTGGAATCAAAAATTATTGAATTAAATCATTCCATAGAAAATCTTCATAAAATAATTATTGAACAAGGCAAAGTAATTATGAATTTAGTATCTAAACTTAAAATGATTATGTTTGATAATCCACTTTCTTCAATAATTAGCTTTTAGATGATCTATTAACCTGATCTAATATGAAAATTAAAACAACATTGACATTCTTTTTTAATACATTCTAAATCCATATTATGATTACATATTCCACATTGGCAATGAATTAATTTTATTCTCATTTTATTATTCTATAATTTTGAGTGTTTTTTTAATTAAAACTACTCTATTTCTTATGGTTACATCACTTACTCCTGATTCCATCGCAAACTTCTTTTGACTAATTTTTTCTCCATTAATCATACATGCAATATACAACGAAGCTGCTGCTTGTGCCACAGGATGTTTTCCAGCAGTTATTTTTTCATCTTCACAACGTTTTAAGATATTAAATGCATCACGCTTTGTCTTTTCTTTTAAATTCATATTATTTGAAATTTTAGAAATAAATGATGAAATATCGTATTGATTTAGATCTAAACCTAGTTTTTTGATAATGGTTCTCAAATCTCTGGATAGAATTCTTCTTTCAATGTTTCCTGCACTAGCAATATCGTCTAATGTTCTAGGTATGTTGTTTTCTCTACACGCAGCATATAATGATGCAGAAACTAAGGAAGCCATGGTTCTGCCTCTTGTGAGTTTTGCATTAACAGCTTTTCTGTAAATATAAGCTGCATTTTCAACTACATTGTCAGGTATTCCTATTTTTGTTTTCATTCCATTCAATAAAGTGAAAGCTTTGCTTAGCGCTGCAGTTGATCTTGATTTACTTCTTTGATCCCATGTACGAAGTCGATTAAATTCATATTTTGTTTTACGTGATAAAGCATTACCTGACGAGTCTTTGTTTATGCCAATTACAGTTGATAATCCTTTATCATACATTGTTAACGATGTTGCAGGACCTGTTCTTGATAACTTCATAAAATCTTCTTGACTGTAACCGCTACTTTCATGCGAATTATCGGATATGTTTTGCACTAGAACAAGACCGCATCCCCCACAAAACATTTCTCCTCTTTCAGAATCTGTTATTATGGGATAGGTTTTGCAAGTGTCTAGTTTACACTTGACATCATAATCATTTGAATAATTTACTAACACTACTATCTATTATTGTCATTAATACAATAAAAAATGATTGAATCAGGCAATTTTATAACTAAAACTTGACTTTGATTACAAAAAATTCCTCTAACTTTGTTAAGAGTTGTTTTCGTTTTGTATAGAAACTACATTGTAATAAATGTTAAAAATAAAATTTGGTAAACAAAATTAAAAATTATGAGTAAATCTAATCTTTTCGAATAGAATCTAAAGAGTGACCACGATTAACAATCATTTGAGTGATTGCTTCAGTAGTGTATTCAATTCCATGTTCTTCTGTGAAATGTACTCTTAGTTTTTCAAGCAATGTCATGTTTTTGTCTCCATCTAAAACAAAGTCACACTCAAAGCCATAATCTTGACATCGTAGTTTAAGCGTCATTCATTTTGCAAAAACTAATGTGTCTATAAAAATCCTGAGTTTAATATTCAGAATACATAGAATTTAGCCTCATTTTGCATAAAAAATTACATTAAATGATCTGATAAAATCTAATAACGCAAAATATTGAAGATAGATATTGAAAGGATTAGAATTTGTATTTTTAGCAGCAGGGTCTGTTATTGGTGCTTTTCTAAGATATAAAATCACAGAATCACCACTTTTGTTTAATGTTTTACCTCTAAATGTCCTGATTGTTAATGTTCTTGGGGCCTTCATCTTAGGCATGTTTGTAATTTTATCAGAACAATGGAATCTTGATGGACGCTACTCTCTTTTAGCTGCAGTTGGCTTTTGTGGATCACTTACTACAATGTCATCATTTGCACTTGACTCTAGTAATTTATTGGATAATCATCATTATGGTGCTTTAATTATTAACATCGTAGCAAATACAGGATTGTCTATCGGTGCATTAATTGGTGGAAAATCATTAATGTCTACTATAGTAAACGGTTGATCAATTATAGGGACTGTATTGTTTGTATACTTTGATTACTGATTCATGATACATTTTTCTAATATCCTCATCAGTTGATACGGCAAGTCGATTTACAAGATCAGTTGCAGTAATAATTCCTATTACCTGATCATTATCTATCACTGGTAATTTTCTGATTCCTCTAGTGTACATCAGATCAGCAACCATCCACACTGATTCATCTGGACCAATCGCAATTAGTGGAGTTGACATAATTTGCTTCACTGGAGTTGTAATTTGATAAGCATGAGCTACAATTTTTACTGCAAAATCTCTATCAGTAATTATTCCTACTGGTGTATTATCTTCCATAACTATAACTGCACCAACTTTTACATCTTCCATTAATTTTGCTGCTTCATTTACAGTAATTGTTGAATCTACAGCAATAACTGATTTTGTCATAATATCTTTAACTGTAATTTTACTTGCATCTACCAATTCTAAATTAATCTTAAATTTTCTGTATATAGTGACTTTGTACAATCTCATAGCTGAAAATCAAACTCGATAATGTTATGATACATCTTAAATCCAGCTCTTTTATTAAATAACTATGAAAAACATAAAGAAAATTCTTGTTCCTCTTGATGGCTCTAAAAATTCTATGAGAG
>JBHIUL010000049.1:5081-8229 GCA_042138315.1 Nitrosarchaeum sp. | reverse complement strand
CCTTTTTTCTTCACAAATTAAAAAATATCAAGCCAAGTTATATCTCATTCCAAGCAAAATTTGAGTAAAAATTCAGAGCAGTTTCAAGTCTCCAGTTATTTTATCAATGAGATTTTCAGGAGCAGGACCAATAGATATGCAAGTTACAGTTCCAGGGGCAATTTGAGTATGACCGGCATCAGTAACTTCTGACCAAGGAAGATCCAAATCAATTGCATGTCTTTTTATTTCTTGTAATTCTTTGATACCTGAAACTTTGAGGACAACTTTTTCTTGGCCACCCCACCATTTGTCAAACCATTCTGGATGAGATTTTCTAACATGCTCAGCACCTAAAACACAGGCGTGTCCAACTTGTGCAGCAATCTTTCCTTTTCCCATTTCAAGGTCAGTTCGAATCACAATGACTTGTTTGATATCTCCCATAAAGATATCAGAAAACATACCTAATGAAAAACTTTTGAATTAAATAATTGACAAATAAACGAAATATGTGTACTCAGATGTAGTAATTGCTGGCGGAAGTGTAGCAGGATTAATTTGTGCAAGAGAAATTGCAAGTAAAAATCACAGTGTTCTTGTCATTGAAGAAGATTATGAGATTGGAACACCAGAGCATTGTGGGGGGTTAGTTAGCACTACAGGATTAGAAGAACTTGGCATCATTCCATTTAGAAAAACTTTTGATCATTTAATTGAAGTTGCTGAAATTCATGCACCAAACGGAAATAGTTTTTCTATAAATTCAAAGAAGCAGAAAGTTGCAGAAATCAGCAGACGTGAATTAGATAAACAAATAGCACATCAAGCCCAAAAAAATGGGGCTAAAATTAAAGTCAGAACAAGTTTTCAAGAATTAACTGAAAAAGGGGTTAGGACAAATGAGGAAGAAGTTGAATGCAAAATATTTGTAGATGCACGGGGAGTATCATCACTCATTCATAAAGACAGAACTGGAATTTTACCATCTGCACAATACGAAATTTATGCAGATTGGATAAAAAAAGGAAAGGTCGAAGTATTTTTTGATCAAGAAAAATATCCAGGATTTTTTGCATGGATAATTCCATCTGGAGAAGGAAAAGGAAAGATAGGAGTTGCAGGAAAAGGAATCAACGTAGGAGAGGCAATAGAAAAATTTCTTGAAATAAAGGGAAACTATTCAACCATTCGAAAAATTTATGCACCAATTTGGATCAAAGGACCAATTGACAAATTTATTGATGGTAAAACAATAACAATAGGGGATGCAGCAGGACAAGCTAAACCTACTACTGCCGGTGGAATTTATTCCAGTGGGATGGGGGGGATATATGCTGGGCAAGCAATCTCAAAATTCTTAGAAACAAAAAACAGATCAGATTTAGAAGAATATCAAAAAAGATGGATGGAGAAATTTGGAAAGGAGTTTGAAAAACAATTGTTTGCAAGAAAAATATTAGAAAGACTAGATAACAATACCATCAACAAATTATTTGAAGCAGTAACACCTGAAATCACAAAAGAGATTTCTGAAAAAGAAGACTTTGACTTTCACACGGGATCTATTGTGAAGTTATTAGGGATCAAAGGATCACTCAAAACTGCTCAAGCCCTAATTGGCGGGGAATTTAAAAAATTATTGAGTTAAAGTGCGCATAAATTCTAAGCAAGATATAAATGATGTTTGAAGGAAATTGTGGCATGTCATCTACTATTTCATTACCAACGTGTAGTTGTTGTCACAGACATATTATGCCTAATGATAAATGTGTAAAATTCAATTGTCCAAAATGCGGTGAAAAACTGATATGGAGATGTGAGAGTTGCAGAGAAGCAGCAAGAACATACACTTGTGATTCATGTAATTTTCAGGGACCTTAGAAATTGACTCAATTACTATTAGTTACTAAAATTCTTCCAACTGGAATGGATGTTGATTTAGATAAACTATCTGAAACAATCAAAAGCTCATTAAAAGATGGAGTGCAAATGAAAAGACATGCAAAAGAGCCATTAGCATTCGGATTAGAATTTCTTAAAGCAGAGTTTGTTTTAGAAGATAAGGAAGGACAAATGGATGCATTAGAAGATGCTGTTAAATCTGTTGAGGGTGTTAGTGAATTCGAAGTACTCAACATGAGCAGAATGTCAGTAGACATGAAATAGGTGATTTTTTGGTACGCAAAGATGAACCTTTGCAGATGCGAGTTGGTGAAGCTAAACAAAGAGATGTCGGTAAAAAACGTGCAAGAATTGGACCTGATGCAATGGATCAACTCAAAGTTACACCAGGAGACATTATCGAAGTTATGGGGTCTAGAACAAGTTGTGCAGTTGTTTGGCCAGCCGATGAAGATGAAAAATCTCCAGAAATAATTCGTATTGATGGACAAACAAGAAAAAATGTTGGAGCATCATTAAATGATATTGTAAAAATAAGAAAAGCTACATCAAAAATTGCAAAATCAGTTGTACTAATACCAGTTAATGATTCTGTAACAGTAGATAAAGAATTTACAGATTTTGTAAAAAATAGATTGAAAGGATTACCAATTACTCATGGTGATGAAATTTCTGTAATGATTTTAGGAAACTCTATGGATTTTAAAATTAGTAAAACATCACCAAAACACATAGTAAAAATCGATAGAGCCACAGCACTTACAATATCAACTGAAGTTACAGGTGATAGAAAAACTAGAGTAACATATGAAGAAGTTGGAGGTCTAGGACATGAAATTAAAGCAATGCGTGAAATTGTAGAATTGCCACTAAAGCATCCAGAGTTATTTGTAAGATTAGGCGTAGAACCACATAGTGGAGTTTTACTGTATGGTCCTCCAGGATGTGGTAAAACATTGATTGCAAAAGTTCTTGCAAGTGAATCAGAGGCAAACATGTTTTCAATTAATGGTCCAGAAATAATGAACAAGTATTATGGAGAGACAGAAGCGAAGCTAAGAGATATTTTCAAAGAAGCAAAAGACAATTCACCAAGTATAATATTCATTGATGAAATTGATGCAATTGCTCCGAAAAGAGAAGAAGCGTATGGAGATGTAGAAAAAAGAGTTGTTGCTCAATTGTTAGCTTTGATGGACGGTCTAAATGATAGAGGAAATGTAATTGTTCTTGGTGCAACTAACAGACCAGAAAGTATTGATCC
>JBHIUL010000049.1:1323-4981 GCA_042138315.1 Nitrosarchaeum sp. | reverse complement strand
TCGACTTTTACGATGCAATGCACGATGTAATACCTACAGCAATGAGAGAGTTTTACGTAGAAAGACCAAAAGTATGGTGGCAAGATGTAGGAGGATTAGAGAACATCAAAAAATCATTAACAGACAACCTAATTGTTGCAATGAAAGAACCAAACAAGTTCACCAAAATGGGAATCAGACCTCCAAAAGGGGCATTAATCTATGGTCCTCCAGGATGTGGTAAAACATTGATTGCAAGAGCGCTAGCTACTGAGACAGGAGCCAACATGATTTTGGTCAAAGGTCCAGAAATTCTTTCAAAATGGATCGGAGAATCAGAAAAAGCAGTCAGAGAAATTTTCAGAAAGGCAAAGACATCATCACCATGTGTTGTGATTTTTGATGAACTTGATTCACTTGCACGAATAAAAATGGGGGAAGGGGGAGTGAGTGAGACAGTACTAAGTCAATTATTAACAGAGATTGAAGAAGGTACATCATCACGAGTAGTAGTAATAGGAATTACAAACAGACCAGATGTATTAGATAACTCATTGCTTAGAACAGGAAGATTAGATCTAGTGCTCTATGTTCCACCACCAGATGAAAAAGGCAGATTAGAGATCATCAAAATATTAACAAAGAAAATGCCATTAGCAAATGATGTTAAACTAGAAGAAATTGCAGTTGCAACTCAAAATTATACTGGAGCAGATTTAGCAGCACTTTGCAGAGAATCAGCAGTTCAAGCAATGAGAAACAATGCAACAAAAATTTCTAATTCAGACTTTGCAAACGGTATGAAGCAAATAAGACCATCAATTACAAAAGAAGTAGATCAATGGTATAATACAGTAAGAGAAAGTATATCTAACGTGGTACCTAAATCAGGAGATAAATCATTTTACGGATAAAAAATGGCAATTCCACTAAAAAATATAATACATGAAAAAATGAAGGAAATAAATTCCTGTACAGATGTAGAGTTATACAAATCTCTAACAAAAGATGACTTGATAATTCCAGAAGATAAATTCAATAAATTATTGCTAGATTTAGAAATTTTAGGAGTGATTAAAGTTGCATGGATAACAAAAGATACACGAAGAATAGAGATAGTGGAAATAAAAGAAGAAGTGGACATAATAGATGAGCAAAATCAAGAAATGATGGAAAAAGATTATGAGGCTAGTTTTCCAGGTTTTGAAAAATAATTAAATTCTAAAATAAAGGATAATGGAATGCAGCATCTAATGCAACTGCAACAAAAATTATTGTGAGATAAGGAGCAGTTACTTTGTATGCTTTCCATGCAAATTCAGATGTAGGATTCTTTGTAAGTTTGTAATGATACGCTAACATCAAACCTCCCGAGATTGCAGCAATTACAGTGTATACAATTCCCATACCAAATGCAGGAAGCATCAAAGAGTATGGAAGTAAAATCAAAGTGTTACCTAAAATGTATTTTGATGTTCTTTGCATTCCAATTACTACAGGCAACATTGGAATGTTAGCTTGTGCATATTCATCTTTGATTTTCATCGCAAGACACCAAAAGTGAGATGGTGTCCAAACAAACACTAGAAATCCAACAAGAAATCCTAACAAATCCATACTACCAGTTGCAGCAGACCAACCTGCCCAAGCTGCAGCACTACCAGCAATTCCACCAATTACAATATTTGAAGAGTTTAGTCTCTTAAGCCACACTGTGTAAATTATCACATAAGAAAAGATTCCAAGAGCGATAAAAAATGCAGAAACAGGATTTAATGTAAAAAATCCGTAAATTACAGAAATACAACTCACAACTAATCCATAAATCAAAACATGTGATGCCGCCATCCTACCAGAAGGTATCGGTCTAGTACTAGTTCGAGTCATTTTGGGATCAATGTCTTTATCATAATAGTGATTCAGTGCACTTGAACCAGCAGAAGCTAATGCACCAGCAATAATGATATGTAAATAGGCCCACACTTCGATTGGATTTTCAGTGGGAATTAGGTTATCAGCAGCATACATAGATGTTACAGCAGTAATTACCAATAATACAACAATTCGTGGTTTTGATATTTCCATTATTTCATTAAAGCCCAATCTCACTCTATCCAAATCAGAAGCCATTTAATTTATTCGACTTTGATGATCGTGTTATTTCAAAAGGAATAAGTATCTCAGTCTGAGAGCTTAGCTTGAATGAGTAATTGGGACCTCATGATGCCAGGCATGGGATTGACAGCCATAGGAGTAGCAGGAATAACAATATCCTATTCGGGTATTGCTCACACGTTCATAGATGGAATGCATGCCCTAACAGGTTTGACCATGTTTGTCGGACTGATCTTTCTGGCAGCAGGTATCTTAGATGGAGGGGTTTCCACTAGTAACAGAGCCAAGGCAACAACTCTAGTCATATTATCAATTGCATTATCATTTGGAACATTTGCACTAACAATGAATTCATCAAATTACACAATTACATTAATCGGACTTTTAATGGCAATAGCATTTCCGGCAATAATCATATCATATCTTGCGATGAAGATGCCACAGTATGCTAAACCAGTAGGAGCGATAATAGGAATGGCAAGTGCTACAGGAATCATCGTATGGGTTGTGTTTGGATTTGTGAGTCCTGACACATACATGATAAATGAACCAATTATAGAAACACCAGAAAAAGAAGTCAAATTGACAGGACCTGTATTTCCAATTGCAATTTTAGCGGGTTCAGATATACAAGGAAATCCAGATTATGGTCCAGATGCAGCACATGTTCCAAAGGGACATGTTGTAGAATGGACAAATGAAGATGCTGTAGTACATACAGTAACTAGCGCAGATGACTTTGGTGATACTTTTAATTCAAATATGATAAATGCTGGTGAGAAATTTTCACTAGACACAAGCAATCTTGCATCTGGTGAATATGAATACATGTGTATAGTACACCCATGGATGGTTGCAACATTAATCATAGAAGAACCAAAAGAAGATACCAAGATAATAATTCCACAAGGAGCAGGAATTCAAAAAGAAGGACAAATCTATTACGAACCTGCAACAATTCAAGTTCCTGTTGGCACTACAATAGTTTGGGAAAATGTAGATAGTGCATTACACACAGTAACTTCTGGCAGCGCAGAAAAAGGCGCAGATGGAAAATTTGATTCAGAGATCATTGCAGCAGGAGATTCATTCAAACATACATTTAGTTCTCCAGGAAAAGAAGACTATTTTTGCATGTTGCATCCTTGGATGACAGGTTCTGTTGAAGTACAATAGATTTGCAAAAAATCATCATAACAGAATCTCAAAAAAAAATACTTGTAAATCATGCAGATAATGAAAAACCAAATGAATCATGTGCCATATTATTAGGCACAACAAATGAACAAAAAACCACAATTAAGGAAATAATACTTACAAAAAATATAGACGAGTCTCCAGTTAATTTTACAATTTCAAATGAGCAATTAATTCAAGTCTACAAAACAGCAGAAGAGAAAAAAATGGAAGTTGTCGGAATTTTTCATTCACATCCAAATTCGGAGGCATATCCATCAAATACTGACAAAAAATTTATGCGTAGCAATCCAGTCATATGGGTAATTTATTCAGGAATAACAAATAATTTCAGAGCATATATTCTAGAGTCAGATATATTGGAAGT
>JBHIUL010000049.1:0-1223 GCA_042138315.1 Nitrosarchaeum sp. | reverse complement strand
CAACTAGTTTTAATAACACTTTTAGCTAATTACACTTAGATAAAAATGACAAGAGTTGCAGAATGTTTCAAATGCGGGGCATCTGAAAAGGATGCCAAATTAATTTACGCTACAGATAAACCAGTATTATGTGAAAAGTGTTCTAAAAAATAAGAGATTTATATAAAAAAAATTATTTAGACGAGTTAGTTGACTTGTTGAATTCAGATAATACTTTGGCATAAAATTCCATCATAATGTGAGCATTGTTATCAAATGATTTTACTGCAGTCATTCTAATTTTAATGGATTCTTCAAATAGTTTTGTTGACATTTCGACATTGTTTAGGTAGTAACTCTTCATAGAGTTAGAAATTTCTTTGAATTGTTTTAGTACTCTTTGATCTATGTTTAGATTGTCAAAAAATTCTTTTTCAGCCATATAACACGTACCAAAAAGATCATCATACATGTGAAGATAGGTTCTGTATAAATCGGCATAATTTTGAAATATTACGGGCATGTGCGATTCAAGTTTTTGGATTATTTCTGATGTGTCTTCTTTCATGATATCACAGATGGAGAGTTTTTCTTCTATAGTATCCAAATCCGAAACAGTTCTTTTGTCCACAATATACCATAGTATTTCTACAATTTAACCAGTTTTCCAGATCTTATTTTTACTGCATATACGTTCATGGCTATCCTAAAACAGATGACAAAATTACATTTGGATACCAAAATTTTGAAACTGTAATTTAATGATATTCGTTAAAACTAATTTTAATCAATGGTTATAATCTCACGCTACTAATGATGTATGTTAGAAATGTTAACGATTAAAAAAAGAAGCAATATTGCACTGATGGTAATTACTGCACTGTGTCTAATTTTTCAATCTAGTGCCTTTGGTTCTTCTGTTGATGCATCTTTAGATTCCCCGTTTGAACTGAAGATAGGTGAAACAGCAGTAGTTAATCCAGATCTTCAAATTAAATTGCTCACTATTCTTGATGACTCTAGATGTCCTTCAGATGTAACTTGTATTTGGGAAGGTACTGTATCTGCAGAAATTAACATAATAAAAGACGAACAAGATCGTGGCAAATACAACATTCCTCTTGGATTAAATGATAATAGTTCTCATTCAATTGATAATTTTCTTATCATGTTATATGATGTAAAGCCTTATCCTGTCAGTACACATAAAATTACATCATCAGAATATGTTGCAACATTATTTG
>JBHIUL010000048.1:8282-8379 GCA_042138315.1 Nitrosarchaeum sp. | reverse complement strand
GCTTTTGATGTTACAGGAATAATGCATTGAGTGACACTAAAAAATCTAAAGACGCCGAAGATATTTTGTCAGAATTTCATGGTGCTCATGAATCACC
>JBHIUL010000048.1:0-8182 GCA_042138315.1 Nitrosarchaeum sp. | reverse complement strand
TGAACCAGAACCACAGTTATCTGCACCTGAACCAGAACCACAGTTATCTGCACCTGAACCAGAACCACAGTTATCTGCACCTAAAACTCAAACCGATTCTAAATTAGAAACTGAAGATCGTGATGTGATTTTTGTTGGTACTAAACCCATTATGACTTATGTTTCAGCTACTTTGACACAGCTTTCAACAAGACATACTGTTACAATTAAGGCCCGAGGAAAAAGAATCACTCAAGCTGTAGATGTATCTCAAATGATTGTAAAAAGAATGAATACTGTTGGTTATGTTATAAGTGATGTTAGAATTTTATCTGATTCACTCATGTCTCAAGATGGAAAATTACGTAATGTTTCTACAATCGAAATTGACATTACAAAAGATTAGTACTGTTCGAAATTTAATTTTAATTTCTATGTGTATTTCTATTGTTGGAATAATTATTGGATTTGGTATGTATTCTTGTGGAATACAACACATTGCAATAATTTCTGACTTGAAATCATACGAAAAGTCTCTTGATCCTGAATTCTGTGATGTTTTAGTTCAACGAATCAATTTATTTAATATTGATTGTACGCCAACCGTTGAAATTTTAGATTGTGGCTAAACTATGTCTGTCATAAATGATATTCCAAAGTATATCATCATGAAACTTAATCCTACCATTAAAATTTTATAATTTCTATTTGAAAGAATTTTTGTACTTTTAGAAGCGAGATGAGCAACTAGGTACAGCCATACAAAATCCATCCATATGTGTAGCAAGAAAACAATGACTATTCCTGCAAATGCCCATATCAGCATTGCATCTGAAATTAACTTAAAACCAATACTTAACCACCATATTATAAAAAATGGGTTTAATGCACTAAGAATAATTCCTGTAAAAACTGCATTGTGTTTTAGATTAAAATTTTTTATTTCTGTTTTTTGTAATGTTGCTTTGATTTGAATTCCTGCAAATACAAAAAGTGTGATTGCCCCTAAAATGGAAATAATTGTCCTAAATTCTGGGAAAATCTCGAATGAAAATACCCCGATTCCTAATAAAATCACTAATGGTAACTCTACAATTGTATGACCAACTGCCATCTGTATTCCTGTTTTTCCACTACCTCGTAAACCATGTGCTATATTTGCTGCAAACAATGGACCTGGAGACATTACTCCTGACACTGAAATCAGAATAACAGTAATTGCAAATTCTAGTATCTGTACCATTAATTTTCTATTTCTATTCTTATGAAATAAACAATTTCTAGTTTAATGATTTATCTGTAAATTGAATCTTTTAATTCCTGTGTTTCTTTATCTGTTTCTTTAATTGATTTCTCTGCTTTTTCTGCCTCTTGTTGCAGTAATGGAATGTCACAAGATGTACCTGGAATTAATTGTGATATTCCAGTACATAATTCTGCACTTGATCTAAAGTCAGGACCTGTCCCATCTGATTGAAAAAGAACTACGATTACATCTTGATTAGTGATACTTCCTTCATTGAGTAACACTCCTGGTATGCCTGGTATTGTCCCATTTTGAAGAACTTTTAATCCTGATTTTTTTAATTTCTCTCTTGCAGAATCTGTATTGCCCACTGCAACCATTCCATCAATTCCTGCTAAGGATTTTACAGATACACTACTTACTACTAATTCTATTTTTTGCTTTTTTGCCCACTTGAGCATTGTTTTTGCAATCACTCTATGTAATGATTCATGAATAGTAAGATATGATAAAAAAATTGAAACTTTAAGATCATCATTTACAAAAATCCTTGTTGGATAATTTGGTTTTCCTTCTTTAACTACACTAATTGGTGGAAAACTATCTGAGTCAATTATGCCTGCTAAGCTAAATTGTGATGTCTGTATCATTGATTCTGTAGCAATAGCACTTGCATATCCAATTGAAGGAAACCCATCTATGAGATAACCTCCCTCTAAATTAACTGGTCTTAATTCTTTAATTCTTATTTTAGAATACATTGTGTTCTGTTACACTCTATTGAATAATAGTTTTTATCTAATTTTGATCCTTTAGTTTTGAAATTAGTGCTGCATAAATAAATGGCAGAATTGTTGTGACTTCTGCATGTAATGTAGCTTGTCTTGCTTGCTGGGTGACTTTGCCCCATGAAATTGCTTCTCTTACTAGTGCACCACTCAGACTACCGTCAAATTCTTGTGCAGTTGTAATGTAAAAAGCATAATCCAAACCTTCTCTATATTGGTTCCACCATAATGTATGGTGTTTTGATATTCCACCACCAATCATTAATGCCCCTGATTTTTTTGCTTTGAATATTAGCCCTGACAATAAATCTGCATCTGCAGCTAGATTTAATTTGAAATCACTATGTCTTTGTATGAATAACCATATCTGGCTTCCAACTGCACCATCCATGATTCCTGGTACTACTACATCGATTTTATTTTTATACGCCCAATAAAGAAATGAGTCTTCTCCTAAATGCTTTCCAATCATCTTACAAATTTCTGCAGTAGACATTTCTTTAACTCCGTTTTTGTATTCTTCTTCTAAAAATGACTGCACCTTTTCTTCAATAAGCGGTCCATAGCTTTCCATTGGAACCAAAATATTTCCTAATCTGTGTATGTGTTGATCTGCTAATTCTCCATCATCCATTGTAAATGCACCTTCTTTGTAATTTGAAAAATGTCTTGCAATGTCATGATCTAAAGCCCCGCAAGTTGTAATTGCAACATCAAACCACCTGTTTTTTATCATATCTTTGATGATTCCTCGCAATCCTGTTGATACCACTGCACCAACAAATGAAATAAACTTTAAACATTCTTTATCTGAAATCATTGTGGTTAAAATTTCCAGACCATCTGAAAGATTCACTGATTCAAATCCACCTGATTGAGATATTTCATCAAAAATTTTTTCTAATGATGTGTTTGAATCTATTTTGATATCTTTTACAGGACGACCTGGTTCTATCATGTTATGAATTCTTGGTGACTTGTATAAAATTCTGCCTTTGTTTTAGACTATGAAAAAATAAAAATTTCAATTATTCATATCAAATTTTAGGCATGTTTTGTAGTGCTTTGTCTGCAATGTTCTCAACTGTTTTAACTCCCCACTCTTTTAGGATGGAATCGTTTGCAACATTGAAAACTTGTTGGAACAAACTATCCATTGTGGTTGTAATCAAAGTGATTAATTCCATTGTCTGGTTTTTGTATATTTTTGATATAATAGATAGTATGTACTTTTTCTGACATTACAAAAATAAACTTTCTTTATATCGTTTCTACCGTTTTAGTCTTTGGTGGTTAACGTATCCATCATGAACATCTTAATTTGATTTTTCCATATGATTCACGTAAAATAAAAAATTAATCTACCAGTTCAACATATGGTTATTGAATGAATGAGCAACGAGTTAAAGAAGCCTTGGACATGCTAAACATTTTTGCCGATACTATTCGAGATAATATTGTGAAACTTGAAGAACATGTAAAAAAACAAGAAGGCGAGATAAAAAATACCTATGAATTATTGCTAGATACTGAAATAAACAGGATATATGTAATTGAAGAAATTATTCATAAACTTGAATTAGATTAAATTTTTCAGTAATATTGCACAATTGAATTTGATAATTATCTGCTTTGTCCTTTCATGAACTGGGCTCCTGCTTTTTGTATCTCTTCTATTGTCATGTCTTTTTTTCTGGTTGCAATAGTCCATCTATGTCCAAATGGATCTGATAGTGCACCTATGCGGTCACCCCAAAATCCATCCATCATTGGCATAAATGGTTTCGCTCCTGCTGAAACAGCTTTACTAAAAACAGAATCTGCATCATTGACATACAAGTATATTGAACCACTTGGTCCACCTGTTGATTTTGGAGATAAACATCCCATTTCTGGCATTTCATCACAAAGCATAATTGCTGAATCTCCAATTCTTATTTCTGCATGCATTATTGATTTTCCATCTGGTCCTGGAAATCTATGGATCTCTTTTGCATCAAATGCTTTTTTGTAAAATTCTATTGCTTCTGATGCCCCACTTATAGTTAAAGTTGGAGTTACAGAATGATATCCATCCGGAATCGGTTTTACCATTATGTGATTTTGTTTAAATGAACTTATTTCTTTTTCCATTTTGAGAGTTATTTTAATCAGAACTTAAGACCAACAACGAATTAGTTGTTTGGTGACAGTTCCAATTACAACTACTAATTCTAAATAGTATTTAGATCATACTGATAACTTCTACGAGAGTCTTTTATTCTAATTTTGTAAAATATCTTCAAATAGATAGATGATGGCTATTCTAATACAGTTTACCATACATCATCTATTTATTAAAACATGGAATTGCTTATGATTTTCTTTATTGAAAATCTCATATGTTACATTAGGTAATTTGAAATCCTTGTTCCTACTCACTAAGAAAACTTAAAACATGCATGTTCTCACTAATTTTTGATTGTCAAAAAGAATCAAGGTTGGGTTAGTAGGTATAGGCAATTGTTTTGCGGGCCTAATTCAGGGAATAGAATACTATCGACAAAATCCCTCTCAAGAAGTAACTGGCATAATTCACGATAAACTAGCTGGATATGGAATTCATGACATTGATTTTGTCTGCGGCTTTGATGTAGGGGATAATAAAGTTGGAACCCTTCTTAACGAAGCAATCTACGCTTACCCGAATATGGTGAATTGGATTCCTAAAGAGGCAATGCCAAAAACCAACGCCAAAGTCTACGAAAGTCCATTGTTGGATGGAGTTGGAATCTGGGTAGAAAACAGAATCAAGCCTCTTGAAAGTACAAAAACTAACGAACAAATTTCTGATGAAGTAAAAAAAATAATCAAAGACAATGGCGTTGAAATTATTGTGTCTTATTTGCCTGTGGGCTCTGATAAAGTGACAGAGTTTTGGGCTCAGATTTGTCTTGATACAAATACTGCGTTTGTCAACTGTATTCCTTCTTTTATTGCATCTGATGAAAAATGGGCTAAAAAATTCAAAGAAAAAAATATCCCTGTAATTGGTGATGATATTAAAGGTCAGGTAGGAGCTACCATAGTTCATAGAACTCTGGCTAAATTGTGTAGTGACCGTGGAACTAAAATCGAAAAGACTTATCAAATCAATGTAGGTGGTAACACTGATTTTCTAAACATGAAAGAACAAGATAGATTGGCCTCTAAGAGAATTTCTAAAACTGAAAGTGTTCAAAGTCAATTATCTGAACGATTAGCTGATGATCAAATTTATGTAGGTCCCTCTGACTTTATTCCATTTTTAGGTAACACTAAACTCATGTTTATGCGAATTGAAGGTCGACAATGGGCTAACATTCCATATAATATGGAAGTTCGTTTAGAAGTTGATGATAAAGCAAACTCTGCAGGTATTGTGATTGATGCTATTAGATTGGCAAAGATTGCACTGGATAGGGGTGTTGGTGGTCCAATAATTCCTGCAAGTGCATATTTGATGAAGCATCCACTTGAACAAATGTCTGATGTTCAGGCAAAAGCTGACTGTGAAAAGTTTGTTGCAGGTAACTAGGCATAAAAATTCACTATATTTTGAATCTGTTTTAATGTGTGATAGAATAATTTTATTTTAATTTTTCCCCTGAAAAATAATTCTATGTTAATTTAATGTAAAATTCAGGCTCATTTTCTAGGTTGAAAATATAATTCTCATATTGCATCCGATCATAACTTGATTTCATAATAACCACCGTTACGAAAAAAATGATAGTAAACCAAGAAAAATTAATCAATTATGTCAACTAAACTTGTTAAGTATCGATTATCCGACCAATTGTAAAAATATTATCATTGGTTCACATTAAAAAAGTAGAGATCTTTGGTTTCAAATCATTTGGATTTAAGAACACCACTGTTATGTTTGAACCTGGCCTTGTTTCTATTTCTGGTCCTAACGGATCTGGAAAGAGTAACATTCTTGATGCAATAATTTTTGCACTTGGCGAAAATAAACCAAAAATGATGAGAGTTGATAAACTCCGATCTCTGATACACGATATTGAAGGTAATCGACATGGGCCTAAAATGGCCCGATCTAGTGTTCATTTTGATAATTCTGATAGAAAAATTCCTGTTGATTCTGATATGGTGGAAATTACAAGAGAGATGGATGATAAGGGTGAGAATTCATACTATCTAAACAAAAAACCAACAAACCGAAGTCAGATTTTAGATTTACTTGATGTTGCTAATGCTGGACTTGGTCAACTAAATGCAGTACAACAAGGAACCGTTACAAGAATATCTGAATTCACCTCAGAAGAAAAACGAAAAACAATTGAAGATTTAATTGGATTATCTTATTTTGATGAGAAAAAAACTGAAGCAATCAAACAACTAGATGATGCTGATAGAAGATTAGAGATTGCACTTGCAAAGATGGGTGAAATCAAAAAAAGAATAGATGAACTTGAAGAAGAACGAAACCAAAAACTTCGTCATGACATACTTGAACGAGAATTAAATCGATACAAAGCAATCGCTGCATCTAACAAATTAAGAGCAATCACCAGTCAAAAATCCTCAAAAGAGGAGACTTTTAACAAAATTACTTCGGAAATCACCGCATTTGACAATGAACGAATCTTGATAAGAAATGAAATCAATCAACTTGAGACTGAGAAATCAAAATTAATGACTGCTGCTAACGAATATAGTCAAGCAAAAGCCGCCATTGATTCTGAACTAAGTTCTGCAATGGAACAATATGAAATAGACAATAGTGCAATTGTTGCATCTACTAAAAGATTACAACAAATTGATCTTAGAATTCCTGAAATTAAAAATGAAATTGCTGCAATTGAAGAATCCCGTGGTGAAATTGAAACTCGTATATTACAATCTAAAGAATCTATAGATGAAACTAACATAAAAAAGAACAAGATTAATGATGATTTGGAAATACTCGATTCTGAAAGAAATAAAATTTTAACAGAACAATCGGTCGCAGCATCTAAAAAATCTGAAATCGATAATAAAATAAAATTACTTTCTGATCAGCTTAATGATGCCAAACTAAAACTATCAAAAGCAGAAAATGAAAAAGAAGAATCTCAAATTAAAATAAAATCTAATGTTGCAAAATTATCTCAACTAGAAAAAGACGTTGTTGAATTATCGACATTAAAATCTAGACTGGAATCTATGATATCTAATCACAATGCATCTATCTCTGAATTAAAATCAAGAATTCTTAAACTCAATTCAAAAAAATCTAAAACATTAAATGATTTAGAGGAGCTTGATCTTATTTTAGAAAAATCAAGTAAAGCTGCTGCACAATATGAAGCAAAAATTAAAACTGTAAAGGGAATTATGCATGAAGATTATACTGTTGCTAAATTAAAAGAAGATGCAGACAAGCTTGGTATTACTGGATTAGTTTATGAAATGATTTCTTGGGATAAACAATATGAACGCTCAGTACTTGCTGTAAGTTCTGATTGGATTAAGGCAATAGTTGTACCTGACTTTGCAACATTGCTTAGCATTGCAGAAGTTGCACGCTCCAAAAATCTTCCAAAATTAAAAATAATTCCACTTGATGCAATTCCTCATTTCAAATTAGATCTGCCAAAAGAATCCGGTGTAATTGGTGTACTATCAGATTATGTTCGATGCGACCCATCTTATTCTGCTCTTAAGACATTCCTTTTTGGGAATGTGGTTCTTGCTGATTCTAGAGACTCTGCATATCGTATTTCTAAACTTGGCCATAAAGCTGTGACTCTGGATGGCGAGTATTTTGAGGCTAAAGGAGGTGCTGTGATAATTGATATTAACTCAAAAATCTCAAAATTAACTAAAATTATCTCAATGAGTACTGATATTGATGGATTACTTGAATCCATTACTTTACTTAAAAAATATGTTTTAAAGAAAAAACACTCGCTTAAGAAATTAGATGATTCTATTCAGGGATATGCTGAGAGGCTTTCACTTTCTGAACAAGGATTAGTATCCACTGATGAAAACTACTCACATTTGAAATCAAGAATTGCATCGGCAATTAATATGAAACAACAACTTGCTACAAGAATTGCTGAATTAAATAAAAGAAATACTAGTTTACTTGTGGAGGTTTCTTCTCATGAATCTCATATTGTTTCTCTTAATGAAAGAATTG
>JBHIUL010000047.1:0-8501 GCA_042138315.1 Nitrosarchaeum sp. | reverse complement strand
TATAAAATCACGATTACAATTAGTTAGTTCAGTTCGAATTTTTAAATCAAGTAAATCTAATTCGTGAATATAATTTGCAGCATTTTTTTGAAAGTATTGCTGATTTTCAGGATCAGAATCAGAAAATGCATTTGCAATATTTTGAACCTGAATTTTTGCAAAAACAGGATTGAGCCAAATGTGGGGATCGTCATTTGCTGAAATATCATCTGAATTTTTTACAATAATTCCATTACTAGTATCAACAACAATTCCCTGATAATCTATTTCAGTTAATTTATCAACCCAATTTTCAAAACCTAATCCATTAATTATAATAAGATCAGATTTTTGCATTAATTGAACATCTTTTATTGTTGGTTCCCAATCATGTGGTTCAATTCCAACTGGAACTAACAATTTTACATCAACTTTTTCTTGACCAACTTTTTGTGAAAATTCATGTAATGGGTAAAATGATGATATGATCTGAAGTTTTGATTCGTTTGATTTCTGGAATTGATTTGAATCACTTAAAAAAACAGCAAATGAGATTAATGGAATTGTTATTGTAATTGTGATGATTGCTAGCTTTACTTGGTTATTCACACCCAATTTTGATACATGTTATTAATAACTCTATAAAATGTTAATAACTTTAATTGCTAAACTTATAAGATAATTAATAACAATTATCATTTATGCCAATAATATCAATTTCATTAAATCAAGAAATTTTATCAGAATTAGACAAACTACAAAAAACTATGGGCTTTTCAGGTAGATCTGAAGCAATAAGAGCTGGAATCAGAACTTTTGTTTCAGAAGAAAAACAAAAGACAGAATTGACAGGAAATATTCATGCAATTCTTTTAGTTGTTCACAATGATGAATTTGATCATGTTGTATCTGGAATAAAACATAATTTTGAAGATTTGATTACAACACATCTACATAGTAAGATTGAAGGAGAAAAGTGTATGGAGTTATTTGTAATTGATGGTGATGCAGAAAGAGTATCAACTATTACAAAAGATTTTCATGTAAACAAAAACATGGATACTGTAAAATTAGTAACATTATAGAATTAACTAGAAATTAGATTTTTTGAAAAATGATTTCTAGATACTAAAACAACAAACATTAGTGTGGAAAATAATATTGCAATTGTAATTATACCAAATTCAGGTGCAACAACCATTGCAAAATCAGTTTCTTGACCTGTATTTCTAATATTTTCAAATCTAATAATTGTTGGACCTGTTTGTTCGTCTGTGAATGTGTATCGTTCAAATTCTCCACCAACTTGTGCCTTTCCAGTTGTTTTATGAATTTCTTTACCATTTTGTATAATTACAAAAGTGTAATCTGAATTACGTA
This sequence comes from Nitrosarchaeum sp., assembly GCA_042138315.1. Taxonomy (GTDB): domain Archaea; phylum Thermoproteota; class Nitrososphaeria; order Nitrososphaerales; family Nitrosopumilaceae; genus Nitrosarchaeum. The sequence continues at coordinate 7,142 of JBHIUL010000047.1, read as the reverse complement.
ATGGCTCTCCAGTTTTACCATCCCTAATTGTAAATATAAAAATTGTATTCTGTCCTGGTTTAATTTCAATTGGATCCCATGAAAGATTTACTTGGAAATCTTCACTTTTTGTGAATGAAGTTAATGGAAACCCTATATTTTCAGATTGCGAAAGTGTAAAAATGATTTTATCAGGTAATGGTTTATCGGATTTTTGAAGTTGATTCTTAATGTACCTGAGATGATCCTGTAATAAAACAAAATGAACAATTCTTTCATCGTCTTCAGTATAATCATCAATTGTAACTGATGCTTTGAACAAGTCTATTCCATTTGCTTTGCCTGAGTAACTTGGTGACAAAAATTCAGCAAAATTCTTAGGAAAATGTACCTCTTCATGCACAACTGGAATGTGAGACATTTGTTTTTCACTCCAATCAAAAGGCATCTCAAAAGTTATTTGCTTTGTACCAGGATCATATTTGAAATTAGAAATATTATCAAAATATGATTTGATTTTAAACTGCACATCTTGATTATTGCTATCTTTTTGTAAAAACTCAGTACTATCCACAATACTTACTGATGCATTGTAAACGCCAGAATTTTCGATTATGTTTGTTGGCTCATCTATTGTTCGTACCTCAATTTCAAAATTGTACAATCCTCCTGTTTTGAATATAGGACCTGAAATTGTAATTGGATCAGATTTTGTTCCATGCCATGCACCTAACAGAGAATCACGTTCTCCATGAATTGTAATCTCTTTTTCTTGTGTAGGGTTTACCTTGATTAAAAGAACCCCATCAGATGTAAAAAAATAATTTCGAAATATCATTTTATTTTCATGAAATAATCCAATTTGAAATGTAACATTTTTTGCACGTTCTTTTGTATCATTATTAGTTGCCGTAATTGTAATTTGTTTATCGCCTACTTGCTCAAAAAACATTGGAAGTTCAACTGAGATTGAAATTTTCTTTCCTTGAACATCAACTGATTGAATAGTATCGATTCCAAATCCATGTCCATATACGGTAGATACTGGAAATACTAAAGTGAGAACTATTGCAAGTATTCCAAATTTTGATAATAACAATGATATTTTGTACATATTGGGGTTATTTTACTGTCATCAATTCAATAACTTTTTGAATCAATTCATCTATAGTATTAGATTCAAGTATTGGTTGTAATTCAATGGGGTCTTTGGCCCCAAGTGCAGATAAAGAATAAACATAATCAATTGTAGGTGTATCTGAAATCAAATAGTATTTTTCTAAAACGTGATCTAATCCATGTGGTTCAACAATTTGAGGTAATGCCTGTTTGATAATTTTATTTTTCCACAATTGTACTAATTTTTCCCATTGATCTAATGGAATATTATCGTCAATTTCTGGAATTAGTTCAACTTCAGCACGAATGTACATTTTTTCTTCAGTTCCTAGTTTTTCATGTAATTCAGAAATGTTTTGATGACCTTCTACAGTATATGGATCATAGTCAGAAGGTTGTGCAAATGATGGTGGGATTAATCTATTAATTTTGAATTTATTACGACCAACAGTTTCAATATGTAATTGCATTCCATCCAATTCAACATCTTTACATTTGACTATCTTTGCAATTGTACCTACTAATTTTGGAGCAGTCCAACCACTAATCGAGTTATTTGCATCAATTAGACATACACCGAATTGACCATCACCTAACATGCAATCATCAACTAGTTGTTTGTAGCGTGGCTCAAAAATTCTAAGTGGTAGTTCTTGACGAGGAAATAATACCAAATCTAGTGGAAATATAGGAATAATTTTTGTTTGAGTCAATCTATTATTATTTGAAATTCGCTAGATATATGGAATACGCAATCAATTTTAATTATAAATCAGATTTTAAAAATTAGAACCCATTTTCGTTGAGAATTAATCCCAACAATGCAGCTCGTGTATGCTTTCCATATTCAGCTTGCTCAAAGTATTTTGCATTTTTTGTATTATCAATATCAGTTGAAATTTCATCTAATCTAGGTAATGGATGTAAGATGATAGCATCATCTTTCATTTTTTGTAATAAATCCAATCCCACAACATAACTTCCTTTTACTTTAAGATATTCTTCTTCATCTGGGAATCTTTCTTTTTGGATTCGTGTTACATAAAGAACATCAAGATCATCGATGTAATCTTCAATGTTAGTAGATTCAGTAAAAGATAATCTCTTTTTTATTTCATAAACAGAATCAGATCGAATCCTTAATGATTCAGGAGAAATCAAATGAACATCAACGTCATAATTTCCTAGACCATACAAAAGAGAGTAAACTGTTCGTCCATATTTTAGATCGCCAATTATTCCAATTTTGAGACCGTCAATCTTTTTCTTTTCTTTTCTTATTGTAAACAAATCTTGGATTGCTTGTGTTGGGTGTTCTTCTGTTCCGCTTCCAGCATTAATTACAGGTTTTGAAGAAACTTCAGATGCAAATCTGCTTGAACCATCAAGTGGATGTCTCAATACAAGAATATCGGAATAAATCGACATTATTCTTATAGTATCTGCAAGACTTTCGCCTTTTTTAGTAGATGATGATGCAATATCAGAAATTCCCAAAGAACTGCCACCAACAGAAGCCATTGCAGCATTGAAACTAAGACGAGTTCTGGTACTGGGTTCATAAAAGAGATAACCCAGTGTATTTCCCTTACAGATTTCTCTTCTCTCCATAGGATCGAGTTTCATTATTTTATCAGTAGAAGCAAAGATTTGTTCAAGTTGAACCTTGTCAAAGTCCTTGATAGAAATTATGTCTTTTTTGTAGAACTCGTTCATTCTTTCAATGATATATACAGGTGACTATACAAAGTATTCTGATGCAAGAGTCCGAACTAATGGTTCGACGAATTAAGGAGGGTACTGTACTAGACCATATTGACGAAGGAAAAGGTCTTCAGGTTCTAAATGCTTTAAGAATTGATGGAAAAGACGGTAGTCTCATAACCATTGCCCTTAACGTACCTAGTGGAAAATTCAAGAAAAAAGACATCATCAAAGTGGAGAACAAATTTCTAAAAGATGATGATACAAACAAGTTGGCAGTAATTGCTCCAAAGGCAACAATCAATATCATCAAAGACTACAAACTGATTGAAAAAAGAAGAGTTGCACTTCCAAACGAAATAGATCGAATTTTCCGTTGTTCAAATCCTGATTGTATTACCAACAGTACTGAGCACATTGAATCAGTAATGGATGTAATTGACAAAGAGGGACGTGTACTCAAATGCAGATATTGTGCAAGAGTATTAGATGTGAATAAATTAAAATATAATTAAATTAAAAATTTGAAAAAATTAGTACTTCTGAGATTATTGTCCCAGGATGATAAACATCATTACTATACCGTAGATGGCGATTGATTCAACCATACCTACGAAAATGAATACTTTTGACTGTAATGCTGGATTCTCACTGATTACTGCAAGACCTGCTGCACCTACTTGACCCAAACCAATACCGGCACCAAAGGCTGCAAGACCAAATGCTAAACCTGCGCCGAGAATTTTAAATGAGTCAGAACTTCCTGTTGAGGCACCGTCTTCTGCTGCATATGCAAGTCCAGTGAATCCTGTAGTAGAAATCACAATAGTTGCCAAAAGTAGCAATACGATAGGTTTCATTTATGAAATCGCTCCTTTCGGTCCATATTTAAATCATGATGAAATTTTAAATTGTATCTAGTGTTTTCTTCTTAAATGATGCCAAATCATTTTTAATTGATTTAGCAAAATTTTCATAATCTTGTTCTAAAACCTTTTTAGAACTTTCAATTAATTTTTTAATTTCTTCTTTTGCCATTATTTCCTACTTTCCATCTTGGCTTTCACTTTTTTTAACTTTGCGAATTCTTCTCGTTCTCTTTCTTCAAGAGTTGCAAGAATAAATCTGATTTTATGTTGATATTGAGGAATGATGACGTTTTCCAAGGCATTAAGCAGTTTTTGTGTTTTTTCAAGTGCTTTTGCAAGACTAAAAATTGAATTTTCATACTCTGCAGCTTTACAAATTTTTGGAAGTAATTCTTTGATTTGTTTTGCTGCTCTGTCTATAGATGAATTGGTGTCTGCAAATCCATATGGCATTGATTTTGTGTCTTTTTCTCTTACAGTAAGGGCAGGAATTTTTACATCTACTACTCGTCTTGTGTGGACATCAACTTCCATTACAGGCGGTGTTGATTCCGCAACAGAATCTACGGTATTAGTTCCTAATGCCAAATATGCCTCATTAACGGATTTGTAAATATCTTGTAATGGATCCCAAATTCCACCTCTAGCTTTTGAGGCTTCTTCAATCATTTCTTCAATATTTTTTAAAAGAACTTTACGTTTATCATCTAAAATTTTCTGAACCATTTTAGCGACTTGGCTAGATTTTTTATATTTTAAGAGTTCAATTTTTGTTGCAGCTACGTTCTGTCCAAAAGACATGCTGCTAGTTTTCCTGATAGTATTGGTCTATGTATTTGTCTTTAATCTTAGTAATCTCATTCTTTGGAAGTTTTGAAACAATTTTCCATAACAAAGTTAAAGTTTCTTCAATGGTTCTGTTTTCATCAGTTGCTTGAGAAAGAAATTCTTTTTCAAACACATCACCTACATCCATGTATTTCAAATCAATTTCTGTTAAACCTGCTTTACCTACAATTCCTGCCAATGCTCTTACTTCTTGTGCTCTAGAATATGCATCATAAACTTGGTTTGATACTTCACCATGATCTGCTCTTGTACTACCTTCACCAATTCCATCTTTCATTAATCTACTAAGACTCATCAAAATATTGATTGGTGGATAAACACCTTGTCTAAACAAATCTCTACCAAGTACAACTTGACCTTCTGTAATATATCCAGTAAGATCAGGAATTGGATGAGTGATATCATCAGATGGCATTGAAAGAATTGGAACTTGTGTTACACTACCTTTTCTGCCATTTAATTTTCCTGCTCTCTCATAAATTGTTGAAAGATCTGTGTAAAGATAACCAGGATAACCTTTTCTTCCTGGAACTTCTTCTCTTGCAGCACTAATTTCTCTTAATGCTTCTGCATAGTTTGTCATATCAGTTAGAATTACAAGAACATGCATTCCAAGATCAAATGCCAGATATTCTGCAACAGTTAATGCTACACGTGGAGTGATAATTCTTTCAATTGCAGGATCATCTGCTGTATTTAGAAATAGAACACTTCTTTTTAGTGCGCCTGATTCTTCAAGACTTCTTCTAAAATATTCTGCTTCACTGTATTGCACACCAATTGCTGCGAAGACAACTGCAAAATCATCTTTAGTACCAACAACGCTTGCTTGTCTTGCTATTTGTGCTGCAAGAATGTTATGAGACATACCTGAGCCAGAAAATATTGGAAGTTTTTGTCCTCTAACCAGAGTAATCATTCCATCAATAACAGAAACACCAGTTTGAATGAAGTCTTTAGGATATTCACGTTGTTCTGGATTCATTGGTTCCCCGTTAATATCAATAAATTTATCAGCAATAGGATCTGGTAATCCATCTTTTGGTCTACCTAATCCATCAAATACTCTACCAAGTACTTCTTTTGATACTGGCATTTCCATGAGTTTGCCTACAAATTTTGCGCTTGTACCAGAAATGGATAATCCAGTTGTTCCCTCAAATACCTGAACTATTGCTTTACCATTTCCAACTTCAAGAACTTTACCTAATCTTCTTTCTCCATCTTTAGTTTCAATTTCTACAAGTTCATCAAATGCAGCATTATCAACATCATCAACAACTACTAGTGGACCTTTGATTTCTGCAATCTTACTGTATTGAACTCCACCTTTAGCTGTCAATTTGAAACTTTCACTCCTATGATAGATTTGAATTGTTCTTTCATGTCAATGTCAAATTGATCAAGTTTTGACATTTCATTATCTTTAACATCCATTCTTGCTTTGAGTAATGTTGTAACAATTGGCATTGCACGAATATCAGCTAATGATGCACCTTCTTTTAGTGCTTGTTGACCTCTTCTGTAAAACTCTACTAATAATTTTAATAGTTTGTATTGTTTTTGCGGACTACAATATGTGTCAACATCATCAAATGAATTTTGTTGTAAATGACCAATCTTTATCATTCTTGCAACTTCAAGAATTAGTTTTTCTTCATCAGGTAATGCTTCTGGACCTAAAAGTCTGACAATTTCTTTTAAGGTATCTTCTCTTTGTAAGACACCATAAGCATCACTTCTAAGAGATAGCCAATCAGAGTTGATATTTTCACCCCACCATTTTGCAATGTCACCTAAATAACCAGAATAACTGTTCATCCAATTAATTGAAGGGTAATGTCTAGAGTATGCAAGTTTTGCATCCAAAGCCCAAAATGTTTTGATAAATCTCATTGTGTGTGTTGTTACTGGTTCAGTAAAGTCACCGCCTGATGGTGAAACAGCCCCAACTAAAGTAACTGATCCATCTCGATCAGGACTGCCAACTGCTTTAACACGACCAGCTCTTTCATAAAATTCTGCTAAACGTGATGCTAAATATGATGGATAACCTTCTTCTGCAGGCATCTCTTCTAATCTTCCACTCATTTCTCTGAGGGATTCTGCCCATCTACTTGTAGAATCTGCTACAAGGACAACGTCATAGCCCATATCTCTATAATATTCAGCAATTGTTACACCAGTGTAGATACTTGCTTCTCTTGCAGCTACTGGCATGTTACTTGTATTTGCAACTAAAACTGTTCTATCCATAAGTGGTTTGCCACTACGTGGATCTTTAAGATGTGGAAATTCAACTAATACTTCAGTCATTTCGTTTCCTCTTTCACCACATCCGATGTAAACTACAACTTGTGAGTCTGCCCATTTTGCAATTTGGTGTAATGTAACTGTCTTTCCTGTTCCAAATGCACCTGGAATAGAACCAGTACCACCTTTTGCAATTGGGAAAAATGTATCAATAACACGTTGTCCTGTTAAAAGTGGAACTGTTGGATCATATCTATTCTGATATGGACGTGGTTTTCTAACTGGCCATCTATGATACATTTTAAGAGAAATTTTTTGTCCATCTTTTTCTGTAGTAGCTAATACAGTTTCTAAATTGTAATCACCTTC
>JBHIUL010000046.1:0-8531 GCA_042138315.1 Nitrosarchaeum sp. | reverse complement strand
GGATTGATAACCAGACTTACCAAATGAACCCAGAGTTGTAAAAACAGATCCCTGAACAACAATAGATTCCAAAGCTGAACTTCCAGAAGGTTTTCCTGGTTCAACTTTTGTCAAAAATGATTTAGTAGAATTGGCAGGAATTGTAATAGGAGTAGTACTTTGCCACATTAGTGCATTTTCAGAAGGACAGGACCAATTAGGGTCGGCACCTGTAACTGGTGAAATTGGGTTAAATTTACAAAATCCGCCACCTCTATCAAATAACTTATCATTATTTTGTGCACCTGGGGCAAAAGCAGTAATTACTAATTTGCTAACTTGCATATCAACATTAATAGGATTTACAACATTAATTCCCCAAACTGCTTGCGCATCAATAGATTTACCCTGAGATGATGGAATTACAAAAAATAATTGAGGTCTTGCAAGTAATTCATCACTAACAATGTCAGGATTAGGCCCCCCAGTACTTCCATCAGTAGGCAATCTCAAAACACTTGTATCTGAAACTATACCAGATGAATATCCACCATCACCTGTAGCAATACCGGTGAAAGTGAGTTTATCACCACTTCCTCCAGTTACTTGGTAATCCCAAGAGAACATAACAGACGCACCAGAGTTCAGATCTACGACGGTTGGTTTGTGAGATGATGATGATACAATAGAGCCAGTACCAGTAGCAGTAAAATTAAGAGAATTTGGACGTACATTTTTAATTTCATCCGTACCAATATTAGTTACAAGCATTGCAACAGTAACATTTTGTCCAATGATTACATCTGGGGGATCAGTAATTAATTCTGCACGTAATCCATTAGATGAAACACCGTAAGACAATTCAGTAATTCTAACAGTACCCAATGTTGAAACTACTTTAATCTCATAAGTGTCTGGAATTATGTAAAGTGGTTGCGTAGAAAGAATATTGGATTTAAAACCAGATGGGATAAATGCATCATTTGAATTAATAGAGAATGGTTTTACAGGTTTGGTTGTTAAAGTTTTGTTTGTAATCCAAATACGTGAAATTTCAACTGGGTTTTGACCTTTATTATCGACGGAGATATTTAAGATGTTATTTACATCAGTTGAAACGGCAATGTTAAATTGTTCTTGTTGTTTTTTTAATTCAGTATCAGCTACTACTCGTTGTGTATTTACAATATCTGTTTGAGAATCCAATGCCAAACTCATTGCAGAAAATCCAGCTATCATTAAAACAGTAAAAATTAAAGCACCAACAATTGATGAAATTCCACGACTAGAATGAGAAAAATGGCAATAAGTCATCGTGCATTACCACTCTCAATTAAAAAATCCACGGGGTGCATATTACCAATATTAAGAAAAACACGTATTCCTTTGTTTAACAAAATATCTTGATCATTAGTGCCAAGTTTAATCAAAAGATTAACAGTTTTTCCGCTTTGAATTTCGTTGCTAGTAAATTGGATATTCGACGAAATTGGAAGTATGGAAAATGAACCATCATGAGGATAATTACCTCCAGAAGACAAATCCTGTACGGTATTTAATGTGGCACCAGAAGTTTGAAGATCCCAAGCATGAATCACATTGTTTAATTGAATATTTTCAAGAAAAATAGAATTGATACTATTATTTTTAATTTTAATTACAATAAATTCAGAACCACCATTAATGGGAAGACGATCAGAAAGACCAACACCAGTGCAAGAAACACCACATAATTTTCCGTCTCCAAATTTATTATCAAGAGTAGATATTTGCAATAAAGTCACAGAGTCACGTGTGTCATATCCCATCAGTTGAACAGATTTTGTGGCAGTTTCCAAAGATGACGCAGTTGCTAAATTTCCAGAAACAAAAGAATCATTTACAAAATATGTCAAAGTAGTAGCACCAGTAACAGTAATTGCCATAAGCAACATGGTGGAGATGATATCAGTAACTCCTCGTCTCTTAGATAATTTAGATTTTTTTTTCATATGAAAATCAAATTTAGAATTTCTTAACATGTAGATCAAGTATTGTATGGGCTTGCGACAGTTGTAAAGAAATTACCTTTAGATGTAGTTATAGAAATTTTATATTCAGAATTAAGATAGAGTGGATTTTCCCAGTTAGGAGGAGAATTAAGATTTGCAGATAAAACAATAGGATCTCCAGAATCCTTAATTTGGATAGTGGCGTTTGCAATGTCTTTCCATTCAACTAAGATATTTTGAGAATCAATCTGAACAATAGTTATACTTTCAATTGTAGACTCTATAGTACCTATATTAGCAAGATGTATGATGATTTGATTTGTACCAGGCTCAAATCTAACATGTTCAAACATTAGATTTTCTCGGTATGCTTCATTTTTTGCTTTGTCGTGAAAAGTAAGATCATATGAAAAAGCATTAATTTGATTCATACCGTTGAATAAAACCACAGAACCTATAGAAGTAACAACACCCAAAATAACAACACTCCCCATTACTTGACTTACAGCTCGTCTACTTTTCATAGAAGATAGAACACATCTCATTTACGCCCACCTTTTCCAGTATGACAAATTGAAACAAATTCTTCAACACGAGAAATTATTTTTGAAAAGTCAGGATCAGAGATTAAATGAATGTCATAATGTTTGGCAAGATTTTCCACACCATCTTTGATTCCAGATACTGTAACAAGTAAAGTATGTTTTGGATCAATGTCCAGTTTTGGGATCAAAATCGAATTCATATCAGATTCATCTACTCCAGTAGATTGGTTTTTGATAAAAATTAAAATTGAATCACCAGTAGATTTGTTTTTACCAAATATTGGAATTTCATGCATGTTGCCACTTTTCCCTTTAACAAAAGAATTCAGTTCCGCTGTAAAATTAAAACCGTGAAGTAGTTTTAACAATTCATCTTTTATTTGGGTAGTATCAGAGATATTAGACATGTCAGAATTTTTTAATTTATAACAAAATGTAGTAATGAATTTTCCAGAATTGGTATCAAAATCATGATCATAATTTCTACAATGAAGTTTGATCACGGCATTATCAAATTTCTCAGTGCAATCATCACATTGATACCACATTGCCGGAACTCGAATTTCTTTTTCAAAATTTTTGATTTCTTTCATACATGAAGGACAAGTAGAATCATCCATATTAGAAAAATCGAAATTTTTACTTTCAGCAATGTAACCGCATTTTTTATGCTCAAATAAATTCAATTTTTCAACATTCATAGATTGACATTTAGGACAATACAATCTCATACTAGATGAAAAAACAGATGGATGTAATGGACAAACAATCAGTTTTTCATAGATATGTTTTGCCAAAATACTATCTGAGACCAAATCATCCAAATACAGCACGTTGTCAGGGCTTTCTCCAATTTTAGACAATATTGGATAGAAGATACTTCCTTCAGAATAATTAATGAACGGTTTAATGGTTTTATCATCAAGTTTTTGAACTTCCTGAATTAGATTAACAGATTTACTAGTAGAGGGTTTTGGTAGATCAGGCTCAGAATTTACATCGGCGGAATTTTTGTGGTCAGATAAAGGAATATTTTTTATGCTTTCATTAGAATCAGAGGTATTTTTTAAAATCGAAGCAATGTTACTAAAAGATGGAAGTTTAGCATCAGTTTTTGATTTTGATGAGGCATTAAATTTTCGCCCAAACATCACCAATACACCTCACAGTTAGTACAAACTACAAATGTCATGACTATATTGAATTATCACACAATAGTAAAAGCAAAAGGTTGTTCAAATGAACGAACAAGTGTTAAAACACATCAGATGGATAAAAATACCAAAAAATGAGGCTAAACATAATTAAAGATAAAATTTCAGCGTTACAGAGAGTACAACATGACATTAGCATTTTAAAATCAAAAGAAAATAGTACAAACATAGCAAAAGAAAATCAAAATAAAATCCCTCAATTTATGACTCTGTCAAAACTAGATTGGGATAATAATGAAATTCATGCAGGAATAATAAAAGATTCAACAGCTAAAGGAGGATTAAGATATCAAGTGATAGAGCCTGTATTAACAGAAAGAGATCAAAAGGCTTTTGAAATCATCAAAAAATTGTTAATGACTGAACTTTCAGTATCATTAGGAGAAATTAAATCAAAAAAAGATGCAGAAAGAAGGTTAAAAAATAAAATACAATCAATAATAAAAAAATACAGATTAAAAATTCCACCAAAAAATATTGAAAAAATTAATTATTTTGCAGTTAGAGATTTCATATATCTTGGAAAAATTGAACCGTTGATGAGAGATCACATGATCGAAGAGATTAGTTGTGATGGAACAAATATTCCAATTTATGTCTGGCATAGAGAACATGAATCAATTCCAACAAACATAATTTATGAAAAAGAGGCAGAGCTAAATAATTTTGCAAGAAAAATGGCATATGTGTGTGGAAAACATGTTTCAATTGCAGATCCGATTATCGATGCATCATTACCTGGCGGGAGCAGAATAAATCTCACATTAGGTCATGAAATTACAAAAAGAGGAAGTACATTTACAATAAGACGTTTTAGAGCAGACCCAATCACAGTGATAGATTTAATCAAATTCGGAACAATGACGGTGGATATCGCAGCATACATGTGGTATCTTGCTGAAAAACGGGCCACAATGCTAGTTGCAGGTGGCACAGCTAGTGGTAAAACTACTGCACTAAATGCATTGGCGACATTCATCAGACCAGGGCAAAAAGTAGTCAGCATAGAAGACACACAGGAATTAAACTTACCACACGAAAATTGGATTCCTGCTGTTTCAAGACAAAGTTTTACAGACACCCAGATAGGAGAAATCAATCAATTCGATCTATTAAGAGCTGCACTCAGACAAAGACCCGACATCATAATTGTGGGAGAAACAAGAGGTAGAGAAGCATATACATTGTTTCAGGCCATGGCAACAGGGCACGGCGGATATTCATCAATACATGCAGATTCAGTAGATGCAACATTAACTAGATTAACATCATCACCTATGGATGTTCCAAAATCTTTGATTTCAAACAGCTTAGACATCATCACATTGCAGTTAAAAATTAGAATTGGAGATAAATCAGCTAGAAGAATCATCCAAGTTTCAGAAATAGATGGCATTAATGAAAAAACAGGGGAAATTAAAACACATGAAATTTTCAAATGGAATCCAAGGGACGACATACATGAATTTATGGGGAACAGTGTAGTGTTTAACAAAATCAAAGAAAGAGATGGAGAAACAGATGAAAAAATTAATTATGAATTAACCAAAAGACGACTTGCGTTAGAATGGATGGTAAAAAAAGACATACGTGATCATAAAGAAGTTTCAAACAATATCATGGAGTATTATTCAGATCCTGAAAGATACTATGAAAGAAAGAGGTTAGAAATGTAATATGAAAACTATGACTGCTAAACAAAAAAGACATGAAGAATCAGTAGGGGTGATTCATGTATACAGTTACAAATTACTAAATGAACATATAAAATTTCTATATCCAAAATTAAAGCCACTAGAAAAATCAATTAAACAGGCAATGATGCCAATTCCTTTTGAAGTATATGTTTCAAGTATGGTTTTCTTTAGCATCATTGCAGGTATTTGTGGTGCAATTATGGGATTAATTGCATCACAGTTCATCAATATTCAGCCCCCAATCATAGGATACCTACTTCCACCTGTAGCAGGATTAGCTTTAATGGCAATGACATTTGGGATTCTTCAAATAATTCCTCCCGTCAAAATGAAAAACAGAGCAGGAAAACTGTTAGAAGAAATCCCACATTTTATCGGATACATGTCCACATTAGCAACTAGTGGTTTATCATTAGAAGAAATTTTCAAAGCAATAGCAAAAGAAGAAACAGATGAAGACATTGTAAAAGATGCACGATTTATCACTAGAAACATTGAGATTCTCGGGATGGATCTAATTACTGCAGTAAAAGATCTAATTAACAGAACACCAACAGGCCCATATTCAGAATTACTAGAAGGGGCAATAATCACATCGCAGTCAGGTGGAGATTTAAAAGAATACTTCAATGCAACTGCCAAAGTTCAACTTGAGGAAAAAAAGATGCTTTTGCAAAGAACTACAGAATCATTAGGATCAGTTGCTGAAATTTATACAATTCTTTTGATAGTTTTCCCATTACTTGCAGTAATTATGTTATCAATTATGGGCATAATGAGTCCAAGTTTAGGGGGTTTTGATTTGTTAACACTAATGAACATTCTAACATTTGCAGTAATACCGCTAAGCGGGGTATTGATGTTAGTCATGATGGATACAATGGTGCCAAAGAGGTAAACATGCAAAAAATAAACAGAACTCCAAAAGGAACACTACACAAAGAAATATTGCCAAAAAAATCCATTTGGAAAAATGAAATAATTAAATCAATAATGTTTTCAATAGTTGCATCAATTAGCGTAATTGTAATCAGCATTCAATTTTCAGAATTAATGGAATCTGATATGATCAAAGACGTAGGAATAATATTTGGAATTATGGTTGGAATCATACCATTAACGATACATCAACTTCGAGAAGTACAAAGAAGAGACAGCATAGATAGAAACATGCCAGTATTTTTGTTGGCGTTGTTAAGCTCAGTTCAAAGCGGCTCAAACCTTATCAAAGCAATAGAACAAGCAGCAGAAAGAAATCTAGGAGCCCTGACCCCAGAATTAAAAAATCTCAGAGCCAATATTAGTTGGGGAACACCAATTGAAGATGCATTTGAGAATTTTGCAAAAAGAACAGGTACAAGAGTATCTAGACGTGTCACAGTATTACTTGAGATGGCCATGAAGATAGGTGGAGATGTTAGTGAAAATTTAGAAATGATTCAAAAACATGTTTCCGAAATGCAAAATATTGAAAAAAGTAGAAAATCAGCATTACAACCATATACATATACAATTTACATTTCATTTGTAGTATTTTTAGCAGTTGCAGTATTACTTACCACAAGTTTCTTTACAGAGATGGAGAAAGTTCAAGTGGGATTATTAGCCTCAGGTTCTGGTAATGACGGATTGTTTGGGTCTCTTGCAAATATGGACATATCAAAATTAGAATCAGCATTATTTAACATGGCAATAATTGAGGCAGTGTTTGGCGGGGTAGCTGCAGGAAAAATAGGATCAGGATCATATGTTGCAGGAACAAAACACGTCGTAGTAATGATCATAATGGCAGTAATTGCATTTAATGTAGCATAACAGCATTATCAAAAATATCAAGCAAGAGATTACAAAGGTACACACAACTGATTGATTTGTAATACAAATTAAAAAAAATAGATGTTAGTAGAGCACATAACAGACTGATCCTTTAGTGCTAAAGAATTCAACAATAGTATAAAATGAGTTTAAGAACATACGACGGACGTGGGAATCCTACGCAAGTGATAAATGCAATAATACAAAAATTTTGCATGGCTGACAAATGGGGGAAGTAAAAATGATGTCACATCAAGATCAGATAAAAGGTATTGCATCAGAATTAGAAGAAATATTAGATTTAGATGAATTAGAAGCTAAAATATATCTTAATTTACTAAGAATGGGGCCAATTACAGCAAGTGCACTTGCAAAAGAGTTAGACATAGACAGAGCACGGATGTATAGAACTGTAGACAAACTTGTCAGTAGAAATATTATTTCAACGACACTATCTAGCCCAAAATTATGCATTGCTGTAGAACCAGAAGAGGCTCTAAAAATTGCATTGCGAAAAAAAGAAGATGAGATAAATAAAATAAAAAAAGGTGGCGAGGTAATTATTGAAAAAATCAACAGTGAGATTACCACAAAACAGAGTATAAACACACCAACATTCAGAGTAGTTCAAGGAAGAGGGAATATTTATGCAGACATTGCACAGCTGATTGAAAATTCATCAGATACAATATACATTTCAACTACACTAGAAGACATATCTAGAATGTATCATAGCGCAATACCTGAAAAAATTACAATCTGTGAGAAAAAAGGAGGCAAAGTCAGATTACTTGTGGAATTAGATAATCCAAAATTAACTTCATTTGTGAAGAGATTTAATGCAACTGAAACAAAAATTTGTAAACTTCCATCAAAAGGAAGAATAGTAGTTCAAAAAAACAAACAGATGATAATGTCAGACTTGACAGCAGCTAATCAAATGTCTACAAATTCAGAATCAGATTTTTCTTTGTGTACAAATTCACCTGAAATGATAAATAACATACACAGTCTTTGTAGTTTATTGTGGGAAACAGCACAACCACTAACAACAATAGATGTAAAAAGTTATATCAAAAAAACCAATTAATCTAAAAACATTAAATTAAAAATTATAAAATATCAGAGGGCTTGTAAGCACCACTGTTTTTTAATCGCTCAAATCTCTTTAGAACAAATGTAGCTGTTTCCCGTACGTCGGAACTAGGATCATCAAGTGCTTTTTTAATCAAAGGTTCAGCTTCAAAAGCACGCATTAAACCAAGAGACTCAATTGACTCGTGTTTTGCC
>JBHIUL010000045.1:0-8765 GCA_042138315.1 Nitrosarchaeum sp. | reverse complement strand
AGATTAAAAAATCTAAAAGGAATTGATGCGTTTATTCAAGTAGCATGTCCTAGAATTTCTACTGACAATCAATTTGACAAACCAGTTCTCTCAACACCACAAGCTAATGCACTTTTAAAAATATTAAGACATGAAAGCATAGAAGGGTATCTAGAAATTCCTCACTGGCTTTAAAATTAGGATATTAATTTCTGAAATTTTTGGTTATTTGTTAATTTTTCAAATGATTTAGTTTTTTTTGCTTTGATTTTATATTGAATTCCTTGTAAAATAGCATTTTCAAGTGCTTCAAGCGCATCGTCAATTTTAGAAAGCATTACAAGACTACAAGATTTATCAAACAAAACATCACCATTTAGAGGATAGTCTTTTAAAATTTCATTACAACAAAGTATTGAATCTTCAAATCGTTTCATTGAAAAAAGAATTCTTTCCTTATGGTACAAAACGATATTATAATTTTGGTTTTTCTTCAAAATAGTATCACAATAATTTAGTGCTTCAACATATCCACCTTTCTTTCTCAAAGAAGATATTTTATTTACTAAAACAGAAAGATCAGTAGAATCTAATTGTAAAGCACGATCATAACATTGAATTGCACCATCATAATCTTTTAGCTTGTTTAGCGCATATCCTTTGTTGTTAAGAGAACCTATATGATTTGGGTTATCGTGCAAAATTTTATCATAATAAATAATGGCTTCTTTCAGATTACCTTTTAAAAATAATCTATTTGCTTCGTCAAGAAGAGAATCGGTTTTAGGATTGCTAGTCATTATTAATTTAATATCAAGGTTTCATCAAGATTTTTCCAAAAAGACCTTTTCCGGTTAACATTTTTGTATGAGCTTCTGCTGCTTGCTCAAATGAATAAACAGAATCAATTATTGATTTAATTTTGCCTTGTGACATCCAATATAGAGCCTGTTCTAATTCGGATCTAGTTCCTTGAGTGGAACCTAAAATATTAATTCCTTTGAAAAAAATGTGACGTAAATCTGTTTTAGCATCATAACCTGTTGTTGCTCCAGTTGTAACAATCGTCGCACCATAGTTTAGCAAAGTTAGTTCTTTATTCCAATGGGAACCACCAATATGCTCAAAAATCACATCTATACCAGATACATCACCAAAAGGCTTAGTTATTTTTTTAGAGATATCACGAACCTGTTTATGCCAATCTTCTTGTCTATGATCTATAGCATAGTCAGCCCCTAACTCTAACAATTTATCTAATTTATCTGGACTGGCTGTAGCAATTACAGTACATCCAAATAATTTAGCTATTTGAATTCCATAATTTCCAACACCAGAACCGCCACCCATAATCAAAACTAATTGTCCGGGTTGAATCTTTGCTCTTCCAACTAACATATGCCAAGATGTCAAAAGAGTCATCGATGCAGCAGCTGCATCATCATATGAAACATTATCAGGAATTTTTACGACATTAACTTCTGGTAAATGTGTAACTTCACAATATCCTCCCCAAAGTGGGCCAGTCTCAAATCCCCAAATTTTTCTCTGTCTACAATCATATTCTCTTCCACTCGTGCATGCTTTACATACTCTACATGACATATTTCCATGTGATACAACTCTATCACCTATTTTGATATTTTTTACATCTTCACCTATTGCAATTACTTCACCAGCTGCATCGGTACCAGATATGTGAGGTAAAGGCACAACTAGCGGTTTTCCCCTCATTCCCCAAATATCATCATAATTCAGAGATGCACTTTTTACTTTGAATATAACTTCGTCAGCTTTAGGTTTAGGTTCAGGAATATCTTTAATTTTTAAAATTTTAGAAAAATCATCATCTGTGGTATAATTATCGTATACTAATGCTCTCATAGAAATTATGAACTTTTTTGGGTTATATGATTTATGGATAAAGCCAGAAACCACAAACAATTATAATCATAACATCAAAAAATACAGCATGTCTGAGATTAATGCATTTCCTGGAGATAAAATAGCATCAATTGAAGAGTATGAAGCAGGATACAATACTTTTGATGATGGAGACATGGTCCGTGCTGCAGCAATAGGTAAAACGGATCTTGACAAAGAAACACGTCTTGCAAACATAAAGCATCTAAAGATGTTATCCATTCCAAAAGTAGGAGATATCATAATAGGAACTGTAGCAGCAGTTATGTCTTCAATGATAGCTGTGTCAATAGATTACATTAATGGTAAACCAACAACATCAAAGGTTGAATGTGTTTGCTCTACAAGAAATCTTAGAAAAAAGAATGTGGCACTAGTAAATGATATTGTTACACTAAAGATTCTAAATCATCTAAATGGTACAATCCATGCAGCAATTGAAGAACCACATTTAGGTGTATTATTTACAAAATGTAGAAAATGTGGTGGAAAAGTTGTTCAAATGCGTGATGCTATAAAATGTACAGAATGTGCTTGGATTGATGAAAGAAAGCTTTCAACAAATTACGGTAACACTGATTTCGTAAAATTGAGAGAGTAAGAAATGATAGGTGTTTCGTTCCAAGGTGAACGAGGTGCATATAGTGAAGCAGCCGCAAAGGCATTTTTTAACATAGAAATTCAAACAGTTCCTCTTCCAACATTTGCAGAAGTTTTAGAAAACACTACACTAGGCAAAACAGAATACGCTATTTTACCAGTAGAAAATTCATTGGAAGGTAGTGTGGGAGAAAGTTATGATTTGTTATATTCAACATCGCTTAATGCAGTTGGTGAAATTTATCATAGAATTGAACATTGTTTGATAGGAAATGGTTCTTTAGAAGAAATTGATACAGTATATTCTCATCCACAAGCATTAGGCCAGTGTAGAAATTTTATTGAAAAACACAATATGAAAACAGTTCCCACATATGACACAGCAGGAAGTGTAAAGATTATCAAAGATTTGAATCAAAAAAACATAGCATGTATTGCTAGTAGAGAGGCATCAAAGATTTACAACGTGTCTGTAATATCGGAAGGCATTGCAAATAATACGAATAATTATACCAGATTTTTGATATTATCAAAAAACAACAAAGAAGAAACTGGGAAAGACAAAACATCCATAATTTTTTCAATAAAGCATGAACCTGGATCTCTTCATAGAATCATAGAAAATTTTTATAATTACAATGTAAATTTAACAAAAATTGAATCTCGTCCAACTAAAACAAATACTTGGGAGTATAATTTTTATGTAGATTTTGAAGGACATGCAAAAACTCCAAAGATCGCAGAAATGCTAGAAAAAATTAATCATGAAACATTATTTATGAAGATTCTAGGTTCTTACCCTTCAGCAAAACTAAACTAGAATCCTTTTGGCTTTCTTAAAGTAAAGCCCATACTAAATCCAATAATCACCACACCAGAGGTAATAACAATTAGATGGTATGTGAACATAATAGGATCAGCAGATACTTGTAATGTTGCATCCACTTTTAGTTCTGAAGAGCCAGTATTTTGTAGATTTATCAAAGTTACACCATCTTGTAGATAAAACCATTCCAAAGTAACTTCTTTAGCATGGGGTGTTTTGGGTATTTGAAGACCATTACCAGGACTAGATAACTTGAGATCAAATTTTTCTCCCGTAATTTTCATTTTTTGATATGCACCTTTAGTAGAAGTTATTTGATATGAAGTAGATTCTCCCACTCCAAATGTTTCATTAACTTGAATTGTTTTTAAATCAAGATCAGAAATTAAAGCATATACAGCAATTCCAATAATAGCACTACCAACAATAATTCCAATAATTGTTCTCTTAGATAACACAAAAAAGTGATCTGCGATACTACTTAAAAAATTAACTACATTAAAGATACATCATGAGGTTGGCTTTCAGCAAATCCAGCTCTAGACATTTTGATAAATTCAGCATTTGTTTGCATTTGTGGGATTGTATGTGCTCCACAATAACTCAATCCTGAACGTACTCCACCAGTCAATTGTTTTAAAATATCAGTTACAGTTCCCTTGTATGGAACCATTGCCTCAACACCTTCTGCAACATAATCATTAAGATCATCATCAAATGAAAGGGATCCTGTTTCTTTGGATTTTCTTCCTAAAGATGCACCAAGTGATGCCATTCCTCGATAAATCTTAAAACGCTTACCATTTTTTGTTAACACAGTTCCCGGAGATTCATCTGTACCTCCAAGCATGCTGCCTACCATCACAGATGACGCACCTGCAGCCAATGCTTTTGTAGCATCACCAGAAGTTCTTGTTCCACCATCAGAGATAATTGGAATTCCATAATCTTTTCCAATCTTAGCACAATCTAATACTGCTGTTAATTGCGGCACACCAGAACCAGTGATTACTCTAGTAATGCAGATTGAGCCGGAACCTACACCAACTTTAACTGCATCTACACCTGCTTTGATCAAATCCTCTGCACCTTGTGCAGTTGCAATATTTCCTGCAATTAATTCACAGTTAGGAAATGCTTTTTTTATATTACGAATTGTGCCGATTGCATTTTCACTATGACCATGAGCTATATCAACAACAAGTACATCTACACCTGCTTCTAATAACGATTCAGTTCTTTCCATAAAATCTCCTTTTACACCTACAGCAGCACCAACAAGTGGTCTTCCTTTCTTATCTTTTGATGCAGAAGGATAATCCTCAATGTTGGTAATATCCTTACTTGTAATCAGACCTTTAATAAAACCAGATTCATCAATTATCGGTAGCTTTTCAATTCTATGTTTGTGTAACATTTTCTTTGCATCATCTAAACTTACACCTAGTTTAGCAGTTATGACATCTTTTGTCATTATATCTTTGATAAGATTTGTTGTATCAGTTTCAAATAATAGATCTCTGTCAGTAACTATTCCAACAAGTTTAGAATTAGAATCAATAACTAAAAGACCAGAAATTTCTTTTTCGTCAGCATAATTTATTGCGTCTTGAACAGTTTTATCAGAGCTGATAACATATGGATTTTCAATCATCACACTGCCTGATCGTTTTACTTTAAGAACTTCATTTGCTTGTTCTTTAATTGTAAGAAATCTATGAATAATTCCTATTCCACCAGCACGAGCCATCGCTACAGCCATAGCAGATTCAGTTACAGTATCCATATTTGCACTGACAAATGGAATGTTAATTGAAATATTGCGGGATAGTTTTGTACTTAGATTAGTTTGAGATCTACTTGTAATGTCAGAATATTTGGGTACAAGAAGAACATCATCAAAAGTTAATCCTTCTTTGAATTCCAATGAAACCTTGTAAAGATGGTCAAATATGGATTATAAGCCTTTGTGTCTTCCAAACAGTTTTGCTGCAATTGTAACTGCATCTTTTGTTTCTGCCACATTATGAGTACGAATAATATCAGCACCATTAAAAACAGATACAACCTCAGCAGCAAGAGATCCAAACAATCGATCTGAGGCATTTTCCTTTCCAAGAAGTTTTCCAATAAATGATTTATTTGACACAGAGATCAAAAGTGGATACTGCTTTTTAATTGAGTTTAAATTTTTAATAATTAATAGATCACGTTCTAACCAATCAGACTTGATTTTTGTAAAAAAAGCTCCTTGTCCAGATTTTCTAAAAAAACCAATAGCAGGATCTAAAACAATCCTATCAGATGGAATTCCAGCAGTTTTAGCAATTTTTATACTATCCTGTAAAAGATTTTGCGTCGAATTAACACTGCCAGATACTGAATTAGAATCAAAGGCGCATAAAATAAGTGATGGAGTATATTGTTTAACAACATCAATCATTTTATCGTCATATTTTAAACCAGAAATATCATTAATTATTTCAACACCAGATTCTAAAACTGATTTTGCAACATTTGCTCTACATGTATCAACAGATATCGGAAGATTGGACACATTTTGAATAATTTTAATTGCACTTAGAATTCTTTGTGTTTCTACTTTTTCAGATACTAATGTTGATAAATACGGTGCAGTTGACATTCCTCCAACATCAACAAAATCTGCTCCATCAATCTCCATTTGTTTTATTGTATGTGTGATCTGTTGTTTTGTTGTTTTAATTGATTTTTTATAAAATGATTCATGACTAGTGTTTAAAATACCCATTATTCTTACAGGGTTTTTCCCTCCCACACCTATATTCCCAAGTTTACTCATATCATTTATCATAAGCTATACTAATTTGAGTTATATGGCAATTTTAGGTTGGAGTAAGAAATATGCAGAGATTTTACATGAATTCAATTATGATGAACAGCAAGATAGGGATTCAGCAATTATTTTAGATTCAATTTTAAGAAAAACTGTTTCTGTAAAAAAAATAAGTAAAATGGTAAAAGGCAAAACAGTATTTGTAATTGGTGCAGGTCCTTCATTATCTAAAGCCATACCGGTATTGAAAAATTTTAGAAAAGTAACAAAGATTGTTGCAGATAGTGCATTAAAACCATTAATTGAAAACGGAATTAAACCAGATATTGTCATTACTGATTTAGATGGAGATAAAGATTCATTGATAAAAGTAGGGAAGACAAATTCAATTTTTGTAGTTCATGCACATGGGGACAATATTGATAAATTATATCTTGTAGAGAATTTTAAAAATTGTATCGGTACAACACAGTCAAAATCATTTAACAATATACAAAATTTTGGAGGTTTTACTGATGGAGATAGAGCAGTTTTTCTTGCAAGTAATTTTGATGCAAAAAAAATTATTTTGTTTGGAATGGATTTTGGGAAAAAAATTGGAAAATATTCTAAAACAAAATCAATAGAAAGAAAAACGAAATTAAAGAAGTTGAGAAAAGGAAAATCACTATTAGAATGGTTATCAGAAAAATCAAGATCGCAAATACTGACAACATCAAATCCAATCAGAGGAATTGAAAAAATACGCTATAAAGAACTCGATAATATAATTACCTAGAATGCATTTAATACCCATATATCATGAAGAAAATTATGAAATTTTCAGAAGAACAAATACGCGATATAGTTACAATGAGAGATAGTTTAAGCAAGCAAATAGAAAAACACCAAAAGGCTATAGAATTATTAGAAAAAAATATCACAATTTTAGATTTAGTATTAAAAGAATCTAGTTTTACAAAAGCTTCTGCACTTAGTACAAAAAATCCAGAACCAATCATAAAAAATTCTGCGTCTGATAAAGAATTAGAAAAAAAATCAATACCAATTACAAACGGAAGTGATGGTAAAATCATCGCAAATGCTTTCATTACACCTGATCAGGTTTCAATAGTTTTAGAAGATAACATAGGAGTAAATCCAGACATACCACCTTTCAAATCATTTTTTATCGATAGAATTCTTGGGGAAATGAAGCGAAAAGATTCCACAGAAGCAGAAAATGGTAAGATCCAAAAAGAATCGGTGATTGATTACATAATTAACAAAAATGGTTCAGATATCAGAGAAATAATCATAAAAAATTACAGGCAAAAAGAGAGAGTCAATGAAATTATCAACACTGCAGGATGGTCGCTAACAAGAATGCTTGAGAATATCAAAAAGTGATATTATGGATAAAATATTAGTTTTAGATTTTGGTTCACAATATAGTCATCTAATTTGTAGAAGAATTAGAGAATTTTCTGTATATGCAGAGCTTGTACCTTTTGATATTAGTATTGAGGAATTACAAAAACATAATCCCAAAGGAATAATTTTTTCAGGAGGTCCATCAAGTGTTTATAATTCAAATGCACCAGTTCCAGAAAATAAGATTTTTGATATGAATTTACCATTACTCGGTATTTGTTATGGACATCAATTAATTGTAAATAAATTTGGTGGTAAAGTAAAAAGAGCCAATAAAGAATATGGTTCATCGATATTAACAATAGATAATGATGAAAATCTTCTAAGTGGAGTTGGTAAATCAGTCAGAGCTTGGATGAGTCATGGGGATGAAGCAGAACAAATTCCATCTGGATTCAAAGTAATAGGACACACTGAAAGTGCAAAAGCTGCTGCAATTGCATCAAAAGAAAAGTCAATTTATGGGATTCAGTTTCATCCAGAAGTTGTTCATACTGAACAAGGAACAGAAATTCTAAAGAATTTTGTTTTGAAGGTTTGTGGTGCTAAACAAGATTGGACTATGGAAGGATTTATTGATACAGCAGTAGAAAAAATTTCAAAAATAGAAGGAAATGTTTTATGCGGTGTAAGTGGTGGAATTGATTCTACAGTAGCAGCATTATTAATTCATAAAGCAATTGGTAACAGACAAAAATGTGTTTTTGTAAATAATGGATTATTACGATTAAATGAAGAAATAGAAATAGAAAAAATGTTCAAAGATAATTTTAATATGAATTTTACATCAATTGATGCTGCACAAGTTTTTTTGACAAAATTAAAAGGAGTAGAAGATCCTGAGAGAAAAAGAATGATAGTAGGTGAAGAATTTATTCAAGTATTTACCAAATTTGCAAAAGATAACGGACCTTTCAAATGGCTTGCACAAGGTACATTGTACCCAGATGTGATAGAGAGTGGAGTTTCAAAAGGTCCAGCTGCAGTAATAAAATCACATCATAATGTAGGCGGGTTACCTGATTGGCTTGATTTAGAAATATTGGAACCATTACGTGAACTATACAAAGATGAAGTAAGAAAAATAGCAAAAATTTTAGGTGTGCCAGAAAAGCTTTTCATGAGACATCCATTTCCCGGACCTGGACTGGCTGTAAGAATTATTGGTGAAATTACCCCAACAAAGCTTCAGATAGCAAAAGTAGCAAG
>JBHIUL010000044.1:0-8879 GCA_042138315.1 Nitrosarchaeum sp. | reverse complement strand
CAAAACAACAAAAGAAGAATATAAAAAATTGGCCTAGCCATAAATTATTTCCAATCTTTAAATAATAATTTCAAATGTTATTCCTTTTTGCCACATTTTAAACAAACAGGTATTCCCTTTTCAATTATTATTTCGACATTTGATGAGTGACACTTTTGACAGAGTCCTTTCATGTTTTGTTTTATTCAAAAGGCCTTTAAATTTTATGTGCTTACATCTTAACGATTACCAATTTATAATTGAAATAATTGATTAAAACATTGTATTCTGTAGAGACTAGATCTCTCTCAAAACTTTTTGGAACTGTTAATGCAGTAAATGATATTTCATTTGCTGTTGAATCAGGTGAGATATTTGGATTTCTTGGTCCAAACGGTGCAGGTAAAAGTACCACAATTATGATCTTGACTACGTTACTCAAACCCACATCTGGCAAAGCTTTGGTTTCTGGATTTGATGTAACTACACATGCAAAACAAGTTCGTCAAAGTATTGGCTATGTGCAGCAAGAATCAACTGTAGATGAATATCTTACAGGACGAGAAAACCTGCTTTTACAGGCAAGGCTAAACCATATTCCAAAAGATCAAATCAATAAAAGAATAGATGAAATTCTTACACTCATTGAACTATCTGATAAACAAAATGACCCTGTGGTAACTTATTCTGGTGGAATGAGAAAGAGACTGGATATTGCAGGTGGATTGTTACATCATCCCAAAGTTTTATTTTTAGACGAGCCCACTGTTGGATTGGATATTCAAACACGTCGAAAAATTTGGGAATATATTAAAAAAATTCACAAAGAATTTGCTATGACTATTTTTCTTACTACTCATTACATGGAAGAAGCAGATCAACTATGTGATAGAATTGGAATTATTGATCATGGAAAAATTCAAGTTATTGATTCTCCTGAAAACATGAAAAATGCGATGGGTAATGAAGTCATATCGTTGACATTTGAAAATGGAAATTCTGAAGAATTTTTGTCACAATTACATCAGATTGATTTTATAAAAAAGATTAACGAGGACAATAACAAATTAACTATTTTTACATCAAATGGAACCGAAGTGATTCCTAAGATTTTTCAAATCTCTTCTGATCAAAAAATTAAAATTCTTTCAATCTCCTTGACTCAGCCAACTTTAGATGATGTTTTCATTTCTTACACTGGTCGTGAAATAAGAGGTGATGATGCTGGATTTAATCGAAAAAGAGAACACGCAAAAATGAAGAGGTTACGTGCATGAATTCATTAATGTATGACACCTATACTATTTTTTGGAGAGAGATAAAACGATACAAAAAATCTCGCAGTGGAGTTCTAATTAGATTAATCCAACCTGCAATATGGATAATAGTTATAGGCAATACTTTCTCGGGGACTGAACCATTAATTCAATCAGTTGGATTTGATGGAAAATATATTGAATTTATGGCACCTGGTGTGATCATTCTTACTGCAATTTTCACTAGTATTTTTGGTGGAGTTAATACTCTCTGGGATAGGAGATATGGTTTTATGAATAAAGCATTGACATCCCCAATTTCACGATCTTCTATAGCATTAGGGAAAATGTCTGCCATCTCTTTAATTTCTGCATTGCAAGCCAGCTTGATTGTAGGAATTGCTTTAGCAATAGGAGTGAATTTTCCAAATCCGTTAATGATTGCGCCAATTATGGCAATTGTAATATTATTTTCTCTTGGATTTTCTGGAATTTCTGTTATAGTTGCCGCTACTGCAAAATCTCAGGAGACTTTTTGGGGCGTGATAAACTTTCTTGGAATGCCTTTGTTTATGCTAAGCCCTGCTCTTTTCCCATTAGAATTACTTCCTGATTGGTTGGCAGCTATTGCAAAACTAAACCCTGTAACTTATACTGTTTTATTGGTTCGGGAAATGATGACTGGAGTATCTGAAGGAGGGATCTCTGCATTATTGAGTATCGGAATTATAATTGTATTTGTTATGGTGATGGTTGGTTTGGCAAGCTATGTGTTTACACGAGAAGTAAACAAACCATTTTAATAAAATCATGGTATCTAATTCTAGTTTTTAAATTAATTTATTTTCTATGTCTTTATACTACTTCTATATTCTAACTATAGATAATGTTCCTTCAGCTTATTACCTTCTAAACTTTTGATCACATTAATGAATTACAAAAACGCAATAACTATGACTACATTAAGTGCACTGACAATATCTGCGATTGTATTGTTCTCTATTTCTACAAGTGATGTCTTTGCAGTATCTGTTCCTGATTACAAAGTGGCAGATGATACATATGCCAAAGTAAAATTCACTTTTAGAACTGGTATAGAGGAAACATATTTTCCGGTCTTTAAAATGACCTCTTCATATGTTGGAAATGAAGCAGCGACATTCCAATTACAAGGAAGTGTTGCAGATTATCCATACCTAAATGAGGCTATGGATCAAGCATATGATTTTAGATTAGCTCCAGCGGAAACACAATATGATTACAAACAATTTGTAGTTGATGTGGATTTTGTTAAAAATGGAATTCCACAAAAAAGTATTCGTTATGTTGATTGTAGAGTAAGCAGTTCAACTGTGGATACTGTGTTAGATAATGCTGAAGGATATGTGACCACAAAAACAGGATTTGCAATCATTAATGTGATTGATTTTACTTGTTCAGGATTATCTACTGTTAATAATGTACAGAAACAGGAACTGAAACAATCTTCACAACATAAAGTTCAAGACTATGGAAAAAATTCTCAGAAATTAGCTGAGGATGTTCACTCTTATGTCACATTTTTCTTCAATGATGGTATTGAAAAAATTGACTTTCCAGTCTTTAAAATGAATACTGGATTTAGTGAAACATCCAAAGATCGACCTAGCTTTACAGCTCAGGGAATTGTAGCCTCTCATACGTTGTTAGATAATGCAATTAGCAAATCAAAAAATGTTAACGGTATACAAACAAGATCAAACTATCCATTTAATGTCAATGTGGATTTTGCAAATGATTCTAAAACATTTAGGACATTAGTATATTCTGATTGTCGTATCGAAGAATACAAAATAGATACCTTATTTGACAAAGAAGAAGGATATACTGGAAAAAGTGGCTATGCAATCATTGATGAAACCACAGTTACATGTGCCGGATTGACTACAAAGAATTATTCTGATGTAAAAACTGCTCAGAAAAATATATTCTCATTAAATCCATACAAAATGGGTGGATCGACTTATGCCTTTGTCACAATTACTATGGATAACGGTGCTCAGGAAAAACTAAATTTTCCTGTCTTTAAGCAAACATCCACTTCTAGTAACGTGAACAAAATATCTAGATTGAACCCATCATTCCAATTACAAGGTGTAGTGGGTGATTATCCTGTTTTGTACAAGGCTGTTGATCAAATCAGAACACGTTCAAACTCTGGAACAGACACACAAGGTATGTTTTCAGCAACTGTGGATATAGTTCACAATGACAAATCAGTCAAAGTGTTTCAGTATTCAAAGTGTCGTGTTACAACATATGATACAGATACCTCCTTTAATGCAGAAGAAGGATACATGGGCTCAAATGGGTTTGCTCTAGTTAGCACTTATGACATCGAATGCAATGGATATCATCCATCTAATCCATCATTTGAAAAAATGATTGCAGGAGATAAGGCGAAGACTGAGAGTTCAAGCGATCTGAAAAAAACCAACACTTGGAGACCTGGATTCTTCATTCAAAAATAAACTCTACTTTTTTTATTTTTATTTTAACACCTTTGATCGTTTTGTAGATCTACAATTTCGTCTAATATTTTCAATGTTTCTATATAGTTGAATATGTTTCATGGTCAACAGTTTTATCACCTTTGTTACTTTCTCTTTTTCATGGGACACATGTTTTCTTGGATAAAATCCAATGACAAACAAATTTTATTGATCCTTGATAATCTTGCAATAAAGGCAGTAGAAACTGCTGAAGCACTAGTTGTTTTGTTTTCAGATCTAAATAATAAAGAACAACACGAAAAAATCAAAAAACTTGAAAATGAAGCTGATATTCTTACACGTGATATTTTTTCTGAATTAAATAAAACATTCATCACTCCCTTAGATCGAGAAGATATGCAAAGAATTGCATCAAAAATAGACGATGTAATTGATTTTATGGATGGAATTTCTGCAAGAACACATAGCTACAAAGTTACTACCACTCCACCATTTGCACTTGACATGGCAAAAGAACTTGTCAATGCAACAAAAGAAGTCCATTACATGGTATCGAAACTAAAAAATATTAAAAATGTACAAGACATGATCGAACACTGTAGAAATACTAGTAAAATTGAGCATGTTGTTGATGATTTGTATCGACAATCTATTGAAAAACTCTTTGAAAGCAATGACGCTATAACTATCATTAAACTAAAGGACATTTATGAAACAATGGAAACTGCATCAGACAGATGTGTGGATGTTGCAGATGTTATTGAAGATATTGTCTTGAAATACACTTAGTGGTAATTATGTACGAACTAGCTATCGGTGCAATAATAGCGGCACTAATCTTTGATTTTGTAAATGGTTTTAATGATGCTGCTAATTCGGTAGCTACTGTTATTGGTACTAGAGTTTTAAGACCCATTCATGCAGTTTTATTATCTGCAGTAGCAAATTTTGCAGGACCATTTATTTTTGGAGTTGCAGTCGCTATGACCATATCAAAGGGAATTATCAATCCTGATGATGTTACTATTTACATGATTCTTGGTGGTTTGTCTGCAGCAATTACTTGGGGAGCTGTTTGTACTCACTTTGGTTTACCAATTTCAAACAGTCATTCGTTAATTGGCGGATTAATTGGCGCAGGCATTGCTGGAGTAGGAATTGAAAATCTTCTAACTGTTGGAATAACTAAAACATTAACTGGAATTATTGTTTCACCTTTGGGTGGAATGGCAATAGGATTTCTTTTTGCCGGAATAATTATCACTGTATTTGCATCCAAACATCCAAAAAAAGTAAATGCCTCATTTGGAAAATTACAATTGATATCTTCTGCTTGGTTTGCATTAACTCACGGTGCAAACGACGGCCAAAAAGTAATGGGAATAATAGTTTTAATTTTATTCTCTGAAGGATTAATTACAGACATTACTGATGTGCCACT
This sequence comes from Nitrosarchaeum sp., assembly GCA_042138315.1. Taxonomy (GTDB): domain Archaea; phylum Thermoproteota; class Nitrososphaeria; order Nitrososphaerales; family Nitrosopumilaceae; genus Nitrosarchaeum. Next base: position 3,711 of record JBHIUL010000044.1, on the reverse strand, counting down.
TTGGGTAATTCTTGCGGCTGCATCTGCTATTGCACTTGGAACCTTCTTTGGGGGGTACAAAGTTATCAAGACATTGGGTATGAAAATAGCTAGACTGAAACCATATCAAGGGTTTGCCGCAGAAACTGGTGGAGGTATTGTTTTAGCAATTTTTGCATTTGTTGGAATACCTGCTAGCACTACACACGCTATCACTGGTTCTATTATGGGCGCAGGTGCAGTTCGAAGAAGACGTGCAGTACGATGGGGTGTGGGCAAAAGGATTGTATTTGCATGGCTAATTACTATTCCTGGTGCTGCTGCAATTGCATGGATCGTTACTATGGTAATCCAAATGTTTGTTTAAACATGAGGAAAATTCTTTTTGTTTGCGTTGAAAATGCTGGACGAAGTCAAATGGCTGAAGCATTTTTTAGAAAATATCTTCCACATGGATTCGAACCAATTAGTGCTGGTACAAATCCTGCAGGAAAAATAAATTCAATTGTTGTACAGGCAATGAAAGAAATTGGCATTGACATTGAGAATCAAACCCCTCAAAATATTTCTCAACAAATGATAGATGAATCAGAACATGCCGTCAATATGGGGTGTATTAATCAAGAATCATGTCCTGCATTGTTTATGAAAGATGTATTGGATTGGCAAATCCCTGATCCTAAGGGAAAGTCAATAGAAGAAGTAAGAGAAATTCGTGATCAAATAAAAGAAAAGGTAATGGTTTTAATTCAATCCCTTAATGAAAAAACCTGATGGTTTATTCAAATTTAAAAATTTTTACTGTTGAATTAATTGGAACGTTTATTCTTGTTGTGTTTGCAACTGGTTCTATTGTTTATGATATGCAAACAGGTGGAACGCTTGGAATTGCATTTGCAGCTGTTGCCCCATTTGTTGCATTAATAATAGGCGTCTATTCTTTTGGAAAAATCTCATTGGCTCATTTTAATCCTGCAGTGACAATTGGATATTATATCACAGGACACATCTCTAAAATTCAAGTCGTCTATTATTTTGCAGCTGAAATCATTGGGGCTATACTTGGATCTTTGTTTGTTATGAATTTCATTGGAACTGGCGCAAATCTTGGAGCAAATGTTCCTAATTATGATTTTTCAATATTTCTAATATTCTCAATTGAGGTTTTAGCATCTGCATTATTGATGGCTGTAATTTTTACTGTAGTTTACACCAAAGGACTCAAAGGATTCAGTGGAATTGCAATTGGTGGAATTGTTGGATTGGATATCTTTTTTTTGGCTTTTATTTCTGGCGCTTCTATGAATCCTGCCAGGGCATTATCTCCTGCCTTGTTCTCAGGAGTATTTGGTGATTTGTGGCTGTATTGGACTGCTCCTTTTGTGGGAACAATTATCGTTGCATTTCTATTTCGAAACAAGTTTGCTCTGCAGAAATAATATTCTGTGGATTATTACGAATAATAATGACTAAAAACACTGTTGAATATTGTCGAATTCTAAAAAATTATTTAATGATGCTAAAAAAGTAATCCCTTCTGGAGTAAACAGTCCTGTTAGATTTTTTGAGCCATATCCATTTTTTGCCAAAAAATCTGATGGTGCTTACATTTGGGATGAAGATCATACCAAATACATTGATTTCTGTAATGGTTATGGCGCATTACTGTTAGGTCATAGACGAAAAGAAATCATTAATGCAGTTTCTAAACAATTGACACAAGGAACTCTTTTTTGTACTCCTACAGAATCTGAAGTAGATCTTTCAAAATTAATTATTAGAAATTTCTCCTCAATTCAGAAAGTCAGATTGGTCAATACTGGAGGTGAAGCCACAATGACTGCTATTCGATTAGCTCGTGGATTTACAAAAAAGAAAAAGATCATAAAATTTGAAGGTTGTTATCATGGTGCACATGACTCTGTTTTAGTACAAGCAGGTTCTGGTTCTGCTCATAATGGAATTTCTATATCTGATGGTGGATTAGATGAAGTCTCAAAAAACACTCTTGTCGTTCCGTATAACAATGCAGAAGAACTTGAAAGAATTATTGTAAAAAATAAAGATATTGCTGGAGTAATAATTGAACCAATCTTAGCTAACATGGGATTAATTTTACCTGAAAATAATTTTCTTTCTGATGTTAGAAAAATTACAAAAGATAATGATGTTCCTCTGATTTTTGATGAAGTTGTGACTGGATTTAGAGTGTCTCCTGGTGGTGCCCAACAACATTTTGGAATTAAACCTGACATTACCACTTTAGCCAAAGCACTTGGAAGTGGTTTTGCTGTTGCAGCAGTTGGTGGAAAAAAGGAAATAATGGATTTACTTTCTCCCGGTGGTAAAGTTTACCAAGCAAGCACATATGCTGGAAATCCAATTTCTGTAAGTGCTGCAATTGCTTCAATAAAAACAATAAACAAAATAAAAAACAAACTATATTCAAAACTTGAGCGATACAATACTGTGCTAACTCATGCTATAGATGATATTGCAACTGATATGCATATCCCACACCAAATTAATCTCACATCTTCAATGTTTCAAATTTTCTTTACTGATAAACCTGTAATTGATTACAAATCATCTAAAAATGCAGATGCAATAAAATTCAAAAAATTGTTTTTAGCATTATTGAAAAAAGGTATTTTTATTGCCCCTTCTCAATTTGAAGTTGTATTTCTATCTGATGCACATACCAAAACTGATCTAAATAACACTGTAGATGCTTATGACGTTGCATTAAAGTCGGTGAAAAATTGAAATATGTAATTGGTGCAAGGGGTAGTCAATTATCACTTGCACAGACTAACTGGGTAATATCTGAACTAAAAAAAGTTAATTCTGATATTGAATTTGAGATAAAAACAATAAAGACTAAAGGCGATACTGATGCAAGACCGTTATTTACAATTGATCAAAAAGGAATATTTGAAAAGGAAATCGATAAATCTGTTGCAAATAATGAAATAGATTTTGCAGTACACAGTCTAAAAGATGTCCCCTCTCAATTGATTGATAACTTGATTTTATCTTCTGTGCCAAAAAGAGAAACAGTAAACGATATTTTTATTTCCTCTGATGGTACTGATCTCAATTCTATAAAATCTGGTGCAGTCATTGGCACAAGTTCACTTCGACGCGCTGTACAAATAACACGAAAGCGTTCTGATGTGACAGTTCGTCCAATAAGAGGAAACATTGAGACAAGAATTAAAAAAGTACTTGCAAATGAATTTGATGCAATTGTTCTTGCACAAGCAGGAATTACACGATTAGGTGTAGATGTAAAATTCTCAAAATTATCTATTGATGATTTTTCACCATCACCTGGTCAAGGCGCATTAGCTATAGTTTCAAGAAAAGATGATCTCAAAACTATTTCAATGCTAAAAAAAATTGAAGATGCTGATTCCAGATTAGAAATTGAGGCAGAACGAGCACTTTCTGACTTTGTCGATTCTGGATGCCGCTTTCCAATTGGTGCATATGCAAAGTCAAATGGTGATCAAATGACCTTAAGTGTGGCTGCTTTTTCTGTAGATGGAAAAAAATCTCTTTTTGTACAGAAATCTGGAAACAAAAATGATCCATTTTCTCTCGGTAAAATTGTAGGTAAAGAATTACGTGAGAAAGGCGTAAATGACCTTGCAATAAATTGGAGAAAAAAAGTGGAGGAATGGAATAAACAATGACTGGTAAAGTGTATCTTGTTGGAGCTGGGCCTGG
>JBHIUL010000043.1:7407-8918 GCA_042138315.1 Nitrosarchaeum sp. | reverse complement strand
GCATTAATTTTTTTTTGAATTTTTTCAAAGCTTGGATTACTTGGTAATGATAGGAAAAAATTTGTCTTCTTTCCGTATCCTAATTCATTTAATTCTTTAACGACTTGACTTGGAATTAAACCTGAATCTGTTGGATTTTCCTTTGATGGATCTCCTTTTAGAACTAGAATTCCATCTAATCTAAGATCTATTGATTCTTGTACAATCTGTTTAATCAAATTCATATCTTTGTCTCTTACACGCATACTGATTGTAATCTGTAAATTTGGATGATTTTTCTTCAATAATTTTCCTGTAGTCAATGCTGAGACACGTCTAGTTCCTAAAACAGAATCTGTTACATGAATGCCATCACATAATGTACTAATGTCTGAAACTTTTTCTAGCAGTTTTGATAATAATGAATTTATTTCATCATTTGATATTTCATCATTTAGAATCTTTGGTGGATTTATTTCATAGATGACTACCATAAAGAATCTCAAATTTAACTTGGTTAAAACCTTTAAACGAAAACTCCATAAAATAGATAATTGCTATAATCACAATGGATTCAAAGTTACTTCGGTCTTTACTTTCAAGTAAAATTAATCCTGTCTTGAATCAGTCTGGAACAAATAAACTTGCATCGATTCTTGTTATAATTTATGGTAAAGAGCCAACTCTTGTAATGACCGAAAAACCAACACATCTTAAAATCCATGCTGGCGAAATTTCATTTCCAGGCGGAAAATTTGAACCAAATGATTCTGACCTTTTAGAAACTGCATTACGTGAAACTCGAGAAGAAATAGGTTTGGGAATTTCAAAAAATCAAGTTCTAGGACAACTAGAGCCTGTTGTGACACTTAATTCTGGTTTTATCATTTTGCCATTTGTTACTGTACTTGATGAAATTACATCTCTTTCCGCAAATTCTGAAGTGAAAAAAATATTTCATATTCCTTTGGAACCTTTTCTAAAAACAATGGCTAATGATCCAAATCCAACTCATAACAAAATTCAGGAAATGTATACTTTTGAATACCAAAACAAAATCATCTGGGGTGCGTCTGCACGAGTTCTAAAACAAATCGTAAGTCGCCTTAATTCCTGAGATTCATTTAAAAAGAGCTCTTCGTGCCTGAAAAATATATGGCTCCCCGTAAGTCATCCCCAAGAAAAATTCGTCTGTTAAAAAAGACAAGACAGACTTCACCTGTCCCAGCTTGGATTATTCTAAGAACAAAAAGAACGGTCAGATCAAATCCAAAACGTAGAGCTTGGAGATCAACAGATGTGGAGGTAGGATAATTGTCTCAAGAATTAGAGCGAGTTTATACTATCAATTTGGGTAAAGTATTACTTTCTGTAGATACACATCGTGCACCACGTGCTATTAACATGATAAAAGAATTTGCTCGTCATCACATGAAAACAGAAGAAATTAAGATTGAAGAAGATCTTGCTCATCAAATTTGGTCAAGGGGTGTTAGAAGCCCACCAAGAAAAATTAGAGTTAGAATGACTAA
>JBHIUL010000043.1:365-7307 GCA_042138315.1 Nitrosarchaeum sp. | reverse complement strand
AGAAGTAAAGAAAGATGCACCAACTAAAGAAGTAAAGAAAGATGCACCAACTAAAAAATCAAAATAAAAATCTCTTCTTAAAAATAAAAAATTCTTGAAATTATCTTATTCTAATTGGTATAAATCTAATTTATAGTCAATACTGCAATCTGGCTGTGACCAATCTAGTGTATCTTCCTGTGGAATCATTCCAAGTGGATCATATTTTTCAAATTTTGTCATTCCTTGAATTGAAGATAGCATGATTATTTTAGATTCATTGGAATTTGTTAAATCGACTTGAGAGTTACTTTCACTTAGTATTCCGTTGGTTAGATTTGTTATTGAATTGATAATTCCTGCTGGAATGTTATTTCCTCCAACAACGTAGAGCATTGAACGTTTTACTGAGTTAGGTGATGTATTTTCATAAAGCATTTTGAGTGAATCTCGTAATGATTCCTCTATATTTTGTCCATCTTTGCTTGTAGTTAGAATATTTGTTTGATTTGGTATTTCGGAAGAACGAAGTGAGTCAACTACGTGCATTATGGCACTATTTGCAATGTTATAGCATGTATTTGGGCTCAAATCTGGATTGCTCTCCAAAAGTGAATCATTATCTAAAACAACAGTGCATTCTGAATCTGCTCTTATTCTTTTTAACGCAATACCTGAATTGAAAATTCTATCTTTTTCATATTTGAATGGCATTATGGCAAATGAAATAAGCCCCTTGTCTGATTCTTTACAAATCTCTGATACTACAGGTGATATCGCAGAACCTGCTTTTCCTGCTAGATTTGTCATTAGTATGATTGTAGAATAATTTGAAATCTTTGATTTTATCTGATCTGCAACTTTGTATGCCGAGCCTCTGATTAATTGAACTGATGGATTGATAACTGAATCTGTTGAAACTTTGATTGAACTGTTTCCTGACTGGAGATCTTTTTGATCATTGCTAATTATCAGGCAATCTGAATTTAGACTATCTTTGGCTTGTATTGCTAATTTTGAGCCTGCACCGCCTAAACCTATGACTAAGATTGGTTCTTTTATCTGAAAACTCATTTCAACTACTATTCTATGATTTGGATAAAAAACCTTCTTACGTTATTTTAATCAAATCATCGATCTAAAAAATTTAGCTTACGATCTTTCCAAGAATACTATGCGTAGTTGCATCTGTGATTTCCACCACACATGTCTGACCGATCTTGATTTTTTCTTTTACAAATACTGATTTGTACGCAAAATTTCTTCCTTTGATGCCCTCGTTTGTTTCTTCATCAAACAAAACTTTGCCTTTCCATCCTATCCATTTTTGATTATTCTCTAATGATATCTTGTTTATTAGTTCAAAAATTATCTTGCTTCTTCTTTTTACTTCTGATGCTTCTATTTGGATCCATTCTGCAGCTTCTGTGCCTGGTCTTGCACTATACTTTGAAAGATTCACAATGTCTGGTCGTATTTCATTAATGAGTTCAAATGTTTTCTGGAAATCCTCTTTGGTTTCTGATGGAAATCCTACTATGATATCTGTTGATATGGTAAAGTCTGTGAATCTCTCTTTGGCTTTTTTTATGACTTCTCTGACTGTTTTTACAGTATGTCCTCTTTTCATATCGTGTAGGACCTTATCACTACCACTTTGCACCGGTATGTGGAGAAATTTGTAAACTTTGTCACTATCAAATGATTTTATCAAATCTTCTTTTATTCTTGGCATGTACATTGGGTTCATCATACCTACTCGTATCATGAAATCTTGTGGAATTTCTGACACAGTTTTCACCAAAGTTGGTAAATCTGTATTGATATCAAAACCATAACATCCATTATCTGTAGATGTTAACCAAATTTCTTTACATCCCTCACTAATTTCAGTTTCAACTTGTCTTACGATGTCTCCTATTCTGTAGCTTTTGAGATCTCCTTTTGCTAATTTAGTCTGACAAAAAGTACATTCGCTCATACACCCACTAGCTATCTCTACAATTCCTACAACTGAGTTCAGTCTTACTTTTGGTAGTCCAACTTTAGACAGATCAGAGTCATCTAGTGATACTTGTCTCATTCCTCTCAATGTGGAATCTATCACTTGCAATGTCTTTCCAAGTGAGTTTGGTCCTAACAAACTAGCTTTTTTTGTAATTTTTTCTACAGTGTCTTTTTCAGCTTTTGGAAGACAACCTGCAACAACAAGCGGCTTTGATTTTAATGATTTTATTCTATAGATCATTTTGTTTGCAGTTGAATCTTTCACTGAACATGTTACAACTATGTTCAGATCTGATTCTGAAGAATTTTTGGCAAGAGTGTGACCACCGTTTAAAATTAATCCTGAAATCATTTCGGAATCTGCAAAACTAGCAGAACATCCGTACGCTTCTACGAAAATTTTTGCCATATTTTATCCAAACAATGCATCAATTTCTTTATTGCTCATCAATTTCTTTGATGTAACTAACTCTCGAATTGTTTTTCCAGTTTTTAGAGATTCTTTGAATAATTCTGCCGATTTTAGATATCCGATTTTTGGTGTAAGGAGTGTTACAATCACTGGACTATTTTCTATGTTACTACGAAGCTTGTCTTTGTTTGCAGTTAATCCGTCTATTAGATTTGCAGAAAATATTGGTAAAAAGTTTTTCAGCATGTCTGTAGATTCTAACATGCATTTTAGCATACCTGGCATCATTACATTCAGTTCAAACTGTCCACTCTGTGCAGCATGAGAAACTGCAGTATCGTTTCCAATTATGTTAAAACAGATCATGTTCATACATTCTGCCAATGATGGATTTACTTTGCCTGGCATAATTGATGAACCTGCATGCACAGCTGGTATTCCAAGCTCTGAGAGTCCTGCAACTGGACCTGATGCCATTAATCTGATGTCATTTGCAAGTTTTCCAATTTCAAGTGCTAAATTGCGCAATGCCCCTGAAAGATTTGCAACTGCAAATTTACTTTGTAATGCATACTGCATGTCTTTTTCTGGAATTAATTGCAATTTTGAAATTCTTCCAAGTTCTGTTATTGCAATTTTTCTATACCCTTTTGGTGTATTTGCGCCTGTTCCTACTGCAGTACCACCTAATGCTATACTTTGTAATTCTTTTTGAGATGAAACAATTACATTTCGTGCTTTTGTGATTGATGTGGCATATGCCGTAAATTCACTTCCAAGAGTCACCGGAAGTGCATCCATAAGATGTGTTCTTCCAATTTTTTTATACGAAGAAAATTCTTTTGCTTTTTTTGTTAATGATTTTATTAATGTGTCAATTGCTGGAATTGTATCTTTTAGATTTATCAAAATTGCAACATGCATTGCAGTTGGATATGTATCATTACTTGACTGTGACATGTTTACATGATCATTTGGATGCAGATGTTGATATTGTCCTTTCTTCTTGTGTAATATTTCCAGTGCAACATTTGCAATGACTTCATTACAATTCATGTTAAATGCAGTTCCAGCACCCGAGTTGATCATATCTATTACAAACTGATCTGTAAATTTCCCTGACAATATTTTATCACATGCTGTAACTATTGCATTTCCACGTTTTGCATCTATTGCTTTTGTCTTCATGTTTGCTACTGCAGCAGATCGTTTGATCATGACAAATGACTTTATCAAATTAGAATGTGCTTTATTGCCAGTTACATGATATTGTTGAACTGCTCTTCCTGTAAATGCTCCATAGTATGCGTCTGATGGAATTTTGATTTTGCCTAATGAATCTTCATCTAGTCTAAATTTCAAATCAATTCACCTTTAATTTTCCCACTATTCATTGTTTTTCTAGTGATTTTTTTTAAAATTGAGTATTAAAATGGGAATTATTATATAGGAAACACGAATCACGTTGCATAATGAATAAGCGTATCAGTATGCTCTTTACCATTGCAGCAGTAGCTGTTATGGGAGCAACGCTATTCGGAAGCACATACACACAAACCCAAATCAGTGGACAATCACTTGATGCATCAAAAATGAATGTTGATGTATTAGAGAAAATCCACCAAATGGGCGGTTTACAGCTTGTAATGCCAGAGGCATTCGCAGTAACTGATTGTGGTGCATTGTCAAGCTCTGGACGAAAAGTCGTCGAGTTTAACTTGACTGGTGAAAGTGTTACACTTCCAATTATGGGAGGAAAGACATTCAACGCAATGACCTTTAGTGGACAAGTCCCAGGACCAACACTAAGAGTCACTCAAGGTGATGTCGTAAAAATGACACTAACAATTCCAGCAGGTGAAGTTACTGGTCACGGTAACGACATGCATGCATCACAAATGTCAGCAGGCAACTTTGAATCCGTTAATCCGGGTCAAACAAGCCAATATTGCTACATTGCTGAATCAGCTGGTGTCTTCAAATACCATTGTTCTGGTGTAAAACTAATTGGTATGGACCAACACGTTCTTTCCGGCATGTACGGAATTACAATCGTTGATCCAATTGATGGTTACAACAAATTAATGGTTGAGAAAACAGCAGTTAAAGACGGCAAAGTAACATTAGACAGAAAGTTCTACGATGCAAATGCATTAGAGTTCACACTCCAATACAACCAATTGTATCTTACACCTGAAGGCAATTATGATGCAGGAGCAATGTTCCAACATCATAACACTGCAACAGTTGTTAATGGAATGCAATTCGGTTATGTACCAAACATGGTTCACAACTTGCTCGTTAAAGGCGATGCAAACAAGAACATCTTTGTTGCACAACCATGGAATGGACTTGAACACAAACAATACCAATCACAACTCTTATTTGTTGAAAATGATCAACACGTAAGACTCTTTGTTGAAAACCAAGGTAACGAACCAGTATTTTTCCACATTGTTGGAGAAATCTTGGATAGAGTTACACAAGGTAACAGAGTACAATCCGCAGCAACTGAAACATGGTTACTCGGTGGCTCACAAGGAATGATTGTTGACTTGGTATTTGATGAACCAGGTGCATATGCAGCAGTCAATCATGACTATGCAGCAATTTACACAGGCGCTGCTACAGTATTTGTAGCAGGTGATCCATTCGGATTGAACCCAAGATTGGTCAATGCTGGAGTAATCCAAGCACCAGTACCATCATATGCTTATGCATTGGGTAACCCAAGTGATGCTGTCCCACCAATGGGAATGAACAGTATTGCACATCCTGCAGTAAACGTACATGGTTTATACACTGACAAAGTCGCTTCCGCTAAAATAGCAAGCGGTGCATTACCCTTATGGGAAATTGTACCAACTCTACCACCAATACCATAGGTAGTAACACTCCAACTTTTTCTCTTTTTCAGTTCTTAATGAATTATATTCTATAGATTTTTTCTTAATTGTATGGGTTTTGATGATTCTGTTTTAATTTGTGATGAAGTAGATCCTGTTTTGAATAAAATTCTACAAGATAATGGTTTGAAAGTTTCATATGAACCAAAAATAACTCCTGAACAAATCAAAGAAAAAATTTCTAATTTCAATATTGTAATTGTTAGAAGTAGAACAACTCTTACAAAAGAGATAATTGAAAAAGCTGACAAATGCAAAATTATTGCACGTGTTGGTGTTGGACTAGATAATGTTGATCAGGAAGCAGCTAAAGCAAAAAACATTCGTGTAATTAATGCTGCAGAAGGAGCAATGAATGCTGTTGCTGAATTAGTTTTGGGATTTATGCTAACATTAGCAAGACAAACTGCAAGAGGTGATAGAGCAATTAGAAATGGTCAATGGCTAAAAAGTGAATTGAAAGGAACAGAACTAAGAGGAAAATATCTTGGAATTATTGGATTAGGAAACATTGGGAAAAGATTAGGGCGACTTGCACGTGCACTTAACATGAATATTATTGGTTATGATGTTGTTCCAATCGATGAGGAGTTTGCCAAAGAGGTTGGATTGATGAAAGCTGATTTGGATACTCTGTTGCAAAGCTCTGATTATATTTCAATTCATGTTCCTCTTTTAGATTCTACATATCATTTGATTAATGCACAAAAAATGTCTACTATGAAAAAGACTGCAAAAATTATCAACACATCAAGAGGTGGTGTGGTAGATGAAGATGCTTTGTATGATGCAATAAAAAATGGTACTTTGGGCGGTGCTGCATTGGATGTTTTTGAAAAAGAACCTGCAATAGGAAACAAATTGGCAGAACTAGAAAATGTGATTCTTACTCCTCATATTGGTGCCCAAACAAAAGAGGCACAATCCTTGGCTGCCAACATAATCGGAGAAAAGATTATTCAGATTCTCCGAGGCGTAATTTAGTCATTTTTTGCATCACCTTTAAAAATAACCAAAAAAGCTTTGACTTGTACGTGATTAAATCTCGTCTAATTCTTTTTAAGACGGAATTGGAGGTTAATCTTCGTACAAGGAAATCAAGATATGAACACAGAATCTGAAATACAATGGAAAAATTTACCCAGTGCTGGGTCTTTACTCAAAATATCTATTGGGCTGATCATTGTTGCAATACTTACTTCTGCCTTTGTTTATGCTGAGACATCTTCTGTAACTGTAGGTGGTAAATCTTACGATGTTCAATATGCTGGGAATGGTGTAACTGTTTCTGGAATAACTGCTGATACTGATTTTGTATCTCTTATTTTTAGTGTTAATGTTTCTGGTTCTCCTGGAACTTTGGAAGTTACGTTTGAAAGAAACTTTTTTGATTCTTCCTTTGATGGATCTGATGATAGTTTTATTGTTTTAGCTGATGGTGATGAACCAAAGCATTCTGAAATTAATACAAATGCTCAAAGTAGAACATTGAGTATAGAATTACCTTCTGGTACTCAGGAAGTTGAAATTATTGGTTCTCACTTTGGTTCAACTACTTCCGAACCAGTTGATGAACCTGTAGACGAACCAGTTGATGAACCTGTAGACGAACCAGTTGATGAACCTGTAGACGAACCA
>JBHIUL010000043.1:0-265 GCA_042138315.1 Nitrosarchaeum sp. | reverse complement strand
GTTGATGAACCTGTAGATGAACCAGTTGATGAACCTGTAGACGAACCAACGTTTTGTACCATGGAATATGCCCCAGTTTGTGGTGTAGATGGTGTTACTTATGGCAACAAATGTCAATTAGGTGTTGCAAAAATCCAACAAGATTATGTTGGTGAATGTAAAGTTAAAGAAAAACCTACAACTGAAAAACCAAAAGTTGAATGTGGTGCCGGAACAATTCTAAAAGATGGTGCATGTGTTTTGGATGAAAGATGTGGTGCCGGAA
>JBHIUL010000042.1:7276-9111 GCA_042138315.1 Nitrosarchaeum sp. | reverse complement strand
ATAGTCATTAAAATTCTTGGAGCAGAAATGTCTTCAAAAAAAGATGCCTTGAAAGGTTTAGACATCATATCAAATACTAATCTAATTCATAGGATGATTTTGGAAAAAAACATAGTTAAAAAAGATTCAAAAGAAGAATTCTCTTTTTCTCTTTATGAATGGGATTAATCTCATATTGTAGGGATATTGTTTTTGTTGTGCGTTTTTGTGACTATTAGGCCTAAATTAGGCACGATCTGATGTTTTTAGTATTACACCTTTTGTAAAACTAGCCAAAGATTTAATTCAATTATTAATTGGTTTGAGATTGTGCGTATATTACAACTGCATTGTGACAGCATAGAATACACTCCAACAAAAAAGGAGATCAAAAGTGCTGAAGAGATTATGCCTGAAACCAAAAGACTAGAAGAAGTGGTTGTTGTGTTTGTGGCAATTGAACAAGGTGATGACTCATCTGTCGCACAAAATGCAATATCTCAAATAAAAAATTCCATGCAAAAAATTGGTTGCAAAAAACTTTTGTTATATCCTTATGCTCATCTTAGCTCAAATTTGGCAGCACCTTCAATTGCCTTGTCTTTACTTAAAGAAATGGAATCATCTGCTTCTGAATTAGATGTATCTCATTCTCCATTTGGTTGGACAAAGTCATACAAAGTTCAAGTAAAGGGTCATCCTCTTGCTGAAAGCTCTAAAGTTGTAACAAAAGAAAGTACAACTGAAAAAAATTCAAGCGAAGAAAAAGAAATGACATCTGATGCTCTAAAAGGAGAATCTAAAATTACATCGTATTGGAAAATACTTTCTCCAGATGGAACTTTAAGTAATATAGGTGATTTCAATTTTGCCAAATATCCAAAACTCGAAATACTTGCAAAATATGAATCTGCCAAAAAAAGAGCTGTAGATGAACCTCCTCCACATGTTGCTTTGATGAAAAAAATGGGGATTGCAGATTACGAACCTGCATCCGATTCTGGAAACATGAGATTTTTTCCAAATGGCCGTTTGATTAAATCTCTCATTGAACGATATGTCACTGATAGAGTCAAAGCATATGGTGGATATGAAGTTGAAACTCCAATCATGTATGATTCTCATCATCCAAGTATGGTTAGTTATTTCAACAGATTTCCTGCAAGACAGTATAATATTGATTCAGAAGGAAAAAAATTATTTTTGAGATTTGCTGCATGTTTTGGGCAATTTTTGATGGCAAATGAATTTCAAATGTCATACAAGAATTTACCCTACAGATTATACGAATTAACTCGTTACAGTTTCAGACGTGAACAATCTGGAGAACTAGTTGGATTAAGACGATTACGTGCATTTACAATGCCTGACTGCCATGCATTTTGTAAAGACCTTGAGCAATCAATTCAAGAAATTAAAGTTAGATTTGACTTATCACGCAGTGTTTTGAATGAATTTGGAATTACTGACTCTGATTATGAAATGGCGATTCGATTCACTGAGGATTTCTATAATGAAAATAAATCTTCAATTGAAGAATTAGTTAAGAAACATGGTAGACCTGTGTTAGTTGAAATGTGGAAAGAAAAATTCTTTTATTTTGTTTTGAAATGGGAGTTTAATTTTGTAGATAATATGGGAAAAGCATCTGCACTTTCCACTGATCAAATAGATGTTGAAAATGGAGATCGTTATGGAATCGAATTTGTTGATGAACATAATGTTCGAAAACATCCTATAATTTTACACAATTCTCCAAGTGGTGCAATTGAAAGAGTCATCTATGTGTTGCTAGAAAAGGCAGCACAAGAAATCAAGGAAGGTCGAAAACCCCAATTCCCGTTATGGCTTGCACC
>JBHIUL010000042.1:0-7176 GCA_042138315.1 Nitrosarchaeum sp. | reverse complement strand
GTTAGAGAATTGAAATTTGATGATTTTATTAATGAAATATCTGAACAAACAAATGGAAAACCATTTACCGGGCTTAATCTACCGAAATATCTCTCAGAGAGACCACAATTAATGGTGTAAAAATGAGTTTTCTTGATTTATACATGAATAGGAATCCGATGATTACTTCATCTGGTGATGATTCTGAACCTATGGCAACTGTCTTTGGAATTCCGTTTGATTCAACTCATTCATACAAACCTGGATGTCGATTTGGTCCTGATGTTATACGTGATGCCTTTAACAATATTGAGATATTTCATCCTCAATTTGGCATTGATTTAGAATCTGTAAATATTGAGGATTTAGGAAATACAACTCATACTGTTTTAGTCAGCGAAATGATTGATATGGTTGGCAAAATTACAAAAGAGCTAGTTGCAAAACAACGACAATTGTTCATTTTAGGTGGTGAACATTCTCTTACATATGGTACCTACATGAGTTTTCCCAAAGAAACCGGTTATGTTGTATTTGATGCACATTATGATTTACGTGATGAATATGCAAATGTCAAACTAAGCCATGCTGCATATCTTAGAAGAATTGTTGAAAAAAGAGGGGCAGATAATATATTGCATGTTGGTGCACGGGCGTTTGTCAAAGAAGAACTTGAATTTCTAAAAGAACACAACATCAAAACTATATCTGATAGACAAGTGCGGGAAGGAAAAGGCCCGCAACTTCTAAAAGAATTTGCATCTTCTTTTGATTCTATGTATGCTAGTTTTGATCTTGATGTGTTGGATCCTGCATATGCCCCAGGCGTTGGAAATCCAGAAGCCGCTGGTATGACCTCTCGCGAGCTCTTTGATTTGATTTACTCTCTTGAAAACAAAAAAGTAACTGGTGTTGACATTGTGGAGTTAAACCCACAATATGATAATGGTGCTACTGCATCAATTGCTGCCAAGATAATGTCTACTTTAATTGCTATGAATCTGAATCGATTGAATTATCGATAGGATGTTATTAATTAGATGTGATGTTTTTGCAATTTGAAAAATTTGTTAATGACATATCTGGAATTTCTTCACTCCAAAATTTAATTAGGAAAATAACATGTTAAATAATTTAAGAGGTGTTTTACAACCTGCACTTGAAAAGATTGGAAAGGCCTTTGCTTCAACTGGTCTTTCTCCTAATTTTTGGACATCCGTGGGTCTTGTCTTTGCTCTTGCATCTGCATTAGTATATGGATTAAGTATTGAGTTTGGATTGATAATTGGTGGTATATTGTTACTTATATCTGGATTTTTTGATATGGTCGATGGTCAAGTTGCAAGAGCCACTGGTAAAACTTCTCAGAAGGGCTCTTATCTTGATTCGATGTTTGATAAAATTGCAGAAGTTGCAATTTTTCTTGGATTGCTAATTGGTGGGTATGCTGAACCGTACCTGATACTCCTTGCAATTACTCTTTCATTGTTGGTAAGTTATGCTAGAGCAAAATCTGATGCATTGAATATCAAGCTACAGGGAGTTGGTATAGGAGAGAGAGCCGAACGATTACTTGTAATTGCAATTATTGGAATCATTGGATATATGGAACCTGCTGTGATCATTGTAGTGATAATTGCAGGAATTACATTAATTCAGCGAATGATTGTAACTGCTAGAAATATTAAAGAAAAAACTGACTAATCCT
This sequence comes from Nitrosarchaeum sp., assembly GCA_042138315.1. Taxonomy (GTDB): domain Archaea; phylum Thermoproteota; class Nitrososphaeria; order Nitrososphaerales; family Nitrosopumilaceae; genus Nitrosarchaeum. The sequence goes on along the minus strand of JBHIUL010000042.1, from coordinate 5,489 downwards.
ATTTAGAAAATCTTCAATGTTGATCTGCCTTGTCTTTAAAATTCTAATAACTAACATTTTTTTATATTAAGAAGATTTACTAATTGCCCAGCAATGAGGAATAATAGAGCATTGATTGACGTACAAGATGATTCACTGTTTCACGATCTGAGCTAGGCAAATTTACTTCTCAAAATATTTTAACAAAATCCCACTATGAAACGATATGTCTTATTTTTGGATTATGACTAAATTAGAGATATGTTGAATGTGTTTTAATTTTATAAAATAATTCTATCGTAGTTTTCCGCGTTGTCTTCTGCTATCTTCAGATCTAATCTTTAGAATCTTAAAATGAATAGCACATGAAATACAATACCATTTCAAAACTGTTGGAGATGCAATGTATGCTCCTTGTGCACGTAGTTCTTTAGCTAAAGTATGTTCTACTAAATTTATTCTACCTGTAACTTTTTTTGCCTTGTCTTTTGGTACTGTGCATCCACAATTTGTACACTGTACTGTTCCTGAGGATCCTTTTCCTCCTTTTGTACGTCCTCTGCTGGCACGTTTAAGTGGCATGAGGACAATCAAATTTGCCTCCTTATAATCTTGTTTGATTTGATTCCTTTTGCTTATATGAGGTCGATCTTACTACCGGTCTTTTTGGTTTTTGATGTTCATTTATTGCTAATTATTCTGATTTAATTTTTGAAAATAGTGCATATGTGCCTCCTATGGCATATGCAATAGAAATCAACAACCTAGATAATAAAATCGAAATATCTTGTTGTGCTACAAATATTGATGTATCAATTTCAATGGCTATTGGGATCATAATTAATGCAATTACTCCAACAAACATCTGCTCTTTGTTATTTTGATTGCTGAATAACTTCATGAAAATATATGTTGACGAATTTCCTAATCCTATTCCAAATAAAATTAAATATTGAAAATACTCTGGAAAAACCCCTATTATTGCAAATGGTAATGCCCAGCAACAGCCATTAATTATTTTGACATATGTTGGCCAAGATAAACTATTTTTCATACGATTTCGAATTAATGGAATCTTTTCTTTAAATCGCAAAAAATAAACACCAAAAATTATTCCAAACGTTCCAAACCAAATAATGCCGTGAACATAATTTGGTAAATTATTTATGAATATGATTTCACTTGCAACTGATGCTATTGCAACCGCAATTGCCACACAAATAAATAAAAATCCAAAAACCCGTTTGACTGCATACTGAACTGGTTCCACTATGTTCCATCATGAAGGCATAATTTATGGATTGAGTGGACTATTCTAGACTTTAATCATGTTTTAATGCTAGAGTGGATTATTTCTAATTGATAGATATTGCGTGGACTATGTCATGTCTGCTTTAGGTCAAATATGGATTTAGTAATATTAAAGGGTAATATCCTATGTCAAGATTGTTTTGAAAAACAGAATGCAAAAAACTAAATCAACTATCTGAAAAGGATAATTAATGAAATTGGCCTTGTTTTCACATTGTGCAATCGATACTATCACCATTAATGGAGAAAATCATGAACAAATTGGTGGTGCTGCTTGTTATGGCGGAATAACTGCTAGACAATTCAAATTTGATGTGACACTTTATACAAAATTTGGTAAAGATTTTCCACATCAATATTTGACTCAAAATAAAATTAATTTTGAAAACGCATTATCTGAAAAACTTACTACTCGTTTTGCAATAAATATCACTGGTTCTGATAGATCTCTTAAATTACTACATGAATGTGATCCTGTCGATTACACTTCTCTAAATGTAGATGGTTCTCTGATTACTCCTATTTTTCATGAAATTTCATCTGATGTATTTTCTAAAATAAAAAAAGATTCTAGTTTTACTTTGGTTGATCCTCAGGGATTTTTGAGACGAGTTGATTCAAATAAAAACGTGATTTTAGAAAACACCGAACTTGATTTATCTGATGTAGATGCAATCAAAGTAAATCCTGAGGAATCTGAGAGAATTGTTAGTGGTTCTAATGATGATATGATGATGGCATTACAAAAAAAAGGTGTCGAACATGTACTTTTTACAAATAAAACTGAAGTTTCATTATTAGTTAAAGATAAAATTTATTCTATAACGTTACCAAACAAAGAAATCTATGACACTACTGGTATTGGAGATATTTTTTGTGCAACTTTCTGTTGTACCATGCTAAAAGAAAAAGACTTTCTTTGGGCATTATGTTTTGCAGGTGGCTCTGCTCAGGCTGCATTAGATTCAAAACAAGTGGGCTTGTTAAAAATCCCATCAAAGAGTGCGATTGAGACTAACGCTTCTTATTTTTATAATCTAGTAAAATACCGAACGATTTAGTACTTTATCCTTTTATTGTACTCCTAGTTTTGTTTCTCTGTGCAGATAGGAATCTATGGTTCAGGTGCAACAGATTCTGCAGCATTGACCATAAAAAAAATTTTAGATGATGCTGAAATTAAATCATTTAACATTACGGCAAAATCCAAAGTCAAAGATGCAGATTGCATTTTAGTATTGGGTGGTGATAAGGGTGTTAGAAACTATTTTCATAAATCTTTTGATTCATTATTTCCTGTTTTAGGGATTAGTGAAGGCGAATCTAGTGGATTTTTAGCTCAGATTGATCTTAGAGAATTTCAGTCATATGTAAGAATCTTAAAAAAACAAAATTACACAATAGAGGAAGTTCCACGAATTGGTGTGAAAATTGACGGAAAAAATGTTTATCCTGTGTTAAATGATGTTGCAGTATTTTCATCAAAAAGTGCAATGCTTATGGAACATACATTGCGTGTAAATGATGAGGAAGTATGGCACGATAACAGTGATGGAATTATTGTATCTACTCCAATTGGTTCTTCTGCATATTCAATGTCTGCTGGTGGGCCAATGTTATTTCATGACTCTGGTGTATTTGAAATAATTTCAGTAAACTCTTTAGATATTACAAGAAGACCGATAATTGTGTCTAATCAGAGTTCTATTCAAATCAGTGATATTTCTGCTAGACTTCATTGTGAAGTCGTTCTTGATGGATTAGAACGATACAAAGTAAACAACATGGTAGAATGCACTCAATATTTTCCACCTGCAAAAATAATTCGACTAAAAAAAGACTCCACTGCAATATCTGCACTTGCAAAGAAAGTTCATCTCGCTGAAGAATTACTTAGCATGCCTCCAAGTTCAAAATTATTGCTAAAGACATTAGAATACGAAGGTGCACTTACGCAAAAAGACCTTGCAAACAAAACATTGCTTCCGGCACGAACCGTACGATTGGCACTTAGCCATTTACTCAAAAAAGGATATGTCAAAAAGAAAGTCTCTATTAGAGACGCACGTCAAAAAATCTATGAGATCTCAAAGATAGAATAGTTTTTTTGACTTTATTTTTGAGATGCAGCTTTTACAAATGCTTCAAATACTGGTTCAGGATATCCTGGCCTACTGTTGAATTCTGGGTGAAATTGCACACCTAGGTAGAATTTATGGGATGGAATTTCTAACATTTCCATTCTTTTACCATTGTCACTTTCAGCTGAAAATATCAGTCCGTTTTTCTCAAATTCTGGGATGTATTTTTTATTGATTTCATATCTGTGTCTATGTCTTTTACTAATTTTATCTGAATTGTAGATTTTATGTGATATTGTATTTGATTTTATTAAAATGTCGTTTGCACCAAGTCTTAATGATCCTCCCATGTCGGATATGTTTTTTTGTTCTGGAAGTAAATCTACAATTGGGTTTTTAGCATCAGGTTTTATCTCTGTAGAATTTACATCCTCTAATTTCAAAACATTTCTTCCAAATGCAATTGCTGCTAACTGAAATCCAAAACATATTCCAAGGTATGGTATGTTTTTCTCTCTTGCATAGTTTGCAGTTTTTATAATTCCATCTGATCCTCTAGTTCCAAATCCACCTGGAACTAGTATTCCGTCATATTTTGACAAACTATTGTAATCTGAAATTGATTCTGAATCAATCCAATCAATTTCCACTGATTTTCCTAATTTTGCACCTGCATGTTTTAATGCATGATTGACACTTACATAACTGTCTGCAAGTGTAACGTATTTTCCAACCATTGCAATTTTTACATTCTGACTTTCGTGATTTGTCATTGATTTTACAATGCTGTTCCATTTGTCCCAGTTTGCAGAAGCATTTACCATTCCAACTTTTCCAAACTTTGTAAATAATGAATCCATTATTCCTTGATCATATAATATCTGAGGCACTTGAAAAATTGATTTTACATCATGACATGATAATACGTCATTTGCAGTAACATTTGTAAATAATGCAATTTTTTTCTTTGTTTTTTCTTCTAACGGCGTTGAGCATCTCACTGCCAAAAAATCAGGCTGAATTCCTATCCTTCTTAATTCTTGTGCACTGTGTTGTGTTGGTTTTGTTTTTTGTTCTCCTACAACATCTAATGACGGTGCAAGTGTAACATGAACAAAAATTACATTTTGAGGTCCTTCTTCAACTCTCATTTGTCTTAGGGCCTCTAAAAATGGTAGTGACTCTATATCTCCTACAGTTCCTCCACATTCTACAATTAAAAAATCTAATTCTTCTTCTTCTGCAATTTTTCTAATTCTATTTTTAATCTCATCTGTAATATGTGGAATTATTTGAACACATGCTCCTAAATACTCCCCTTTTCTTTCAGCTTCTATTACTGTAGAATATACTTGAGCTGTCGTAATGTTGTGGGTTTTTGGAATATTTTGATTTATGAATCTCTCATAGTTTCCAATATCCATATCACATTCACCCCCATCCTCTGTAACGAATACTTCTCCATGTGCAACTGGATTCATTGTTCCTGCATCATAATTTAGGTAGGGATCGATTTTGATGCATGATACTTTTTGGTCGGCTAATTGTAGTAATTTGGCAATAGATGATGTGGTTACTCCTTTTCCGAGCCCTGACATTACACCCCCTGTAACAAAAATAAATTTAGTCTGCACGTTAAGAAAACAAGTATCTAGTTTTTGTATGTTTTGCTGATCAGACTCTAAAATCATGCGATCTTTTGTTCTAATGTCAGATCTTACATACGTGTAAAATTTTATATTTTTCTTAACGTGTGTTTGGAATTTTTGACGACTCTTTTTTATTTCACAACTGCGTATTGTATATGAGCACATCTAGATGGTGGTCTACATCTGAAATAGAGTTCCCCTCAATTCGCGTTAAAGTAAACAGACCACTATTCTTTAACGAATTTGAATATTCTGTAAACTTGATACCAAGACCGTATGTTTTTAATTTCATCTTCTTTGGTTGGTTGTCTTTTTGGTCTGTATATTTAAACACGTTATGTACATCACTTTTTAATTTATCTTTATTTTTATGTAAAATGATTTTGTATGTCAACTCAATGTTTGCATCGTCATTTGATAATATTGTAATTTTTTAAGATTTAGTTATGATGATTGAACCTGAACCTTG
>JBHIUL010000041.1:0-9156 GCA_042138315.1 Nitrosarchaeum sp. | reverse complement strand
CTGCAAAATCAAGACTAAGCATTATGCCAAGATACTAAATCCACAACTTTTTTCATTTTTTCATTTTTGGATAGTAAAGGAAATATAGAATCATGTAACAAAGAATTTTGTGAGAGCTGGAATTATTTCGGGCGTTTTAATTTTATTACTTGTTTTCACTTTACCTGCTTTTGCAGAATCTTTGATTTCTATAGAAACAAATTCTAAATCCTATAAAGAAGGAGATACAATAGTTATTTCGGGCAAAGTAAAGACTGTCATAACAGGGACTCCTGTAACCATGCAAATTTTTGCTGAAGATAATAAATTTGTAGAACTTGCACAAATCACAGTAGCGGAAGATGGAAGTTATTCCTACACGGTAAGAGCTGAAGGTCCTCTGTGGACAAAAGCAGGAGATTATACAATAAGAGCATATTACGGAGATGGCAATATTACAGAAACCATCTTTAATTATTCTCCGAAATCTGGTGTGGTGGAAACCAAAACTTTTGAAGTAAATGCTGGCAGTCACGGTACTTTTGATGTAGAGTATTCCATAAGCGGCGGAATTGTAAAAAATATGTTAATTGATAAAGATATTTTTGCATTAATTGTAACTATAGACTCTACAGATAATGGTTCAATTACATTAAAAATCCCAAGAGAAGCACTTGACGCAAAAAAACAAGATAAAACCGATGATATATTCATAATAATCATAGATGGAATTGAAGTACCATATCAAGAAACAATAACAAATTCTGACTCAAGAATAATTACAATTAATTTTGAACAAGGTGATTCTGATATTGAAATCATAGGAACTACTATAATTCCAGAATTCGGTACAATTGCAATTATGATTTTAGTAATAGGAATTATAACAACTATAGCTATTACAAGAAATAAGTTTCAAATACAGATTTAGTCAAAAAGAATATTTATTTTTAAACGGTGAGACCAAACGAAGTTCTGAAGTTACTTTTTTTAAGACATTTACTGTTTCATCTACTTCTTGTTGATTATTGAACACCCCCAGTGTTAATCTTAATGAACCTGTAATCTGTTCGTATGAAAATCCCATGGCACTTAAAACATGAGATGCTTTCTGTGTATGTACCGAACATGCAGAACCAGTTGATGCAGCTATTCCATGTTCATCTAATTTTATAATCAAATCTTCTCCTGCAATGCCAAGAAAAGTAAAATGAGCATTATTTGGTAAGCGATTTTCAACATGTCCATTAAGTGTGACAAGTGGAATTTCTTTGAGAACTTTGGTAACAAGATCATCACGAAGCTTTTTCATCTGAGTAATATTTTCAGATAAATTTATCTTGGCAAGCTCACATGCTTTTCCAAAACCTACTATGTTTGCTACATTTTCAGTACCTGAGCGTAATCCTTGTTCCTGACCACCACCTAAAATAATTGGAGATATGTCGACTCCTTTTTTGATATATAGGGCTCCTACTCCTTTTGGTCCATTAATTTTATGAGATGAAATGGAGAGTAAATCTACTCCTAATTCTTTCACATCTATCTGTATTTTTCCTACAGCTTGAACTGCATCTGTATGAAATGGAATATTTTGTTCATTACATAATTGTGCAATTTGGGCAATTGGCTCTATCGTACCTATCTCGTTATTTGCAAACATAATAGAGACAAGACAGGTATTCTCAGAAAAAGTATTTTTTAAATCAGATATGCTAATCATTCCTTTATTATCTACAGGCAAATATTTTATGTCAAATCCATTTTTTGCTAATTTTTTACAGGGTTCCAATACTGCATCATGTTCAATAGACGAAGTTATTATTTGAGAACGAGGTTTTTTCTCTGCAATTCCACAAAGTGCAGTATTGTTAGACTCAGTTCCTCCAGAAGTAAATAAAATTTCAGAAGGATCTGCATTAATCAGCGCTGCAATCTGTTTTCTAGCTTTTTCTATTGCTTTGTTAGCTAGTCTTCCATAACGATGTATTGATGATGGATTACCATATTGTTCTTTGAGATATGGTAACATTGTTTCTAAGACAGTTTCATGAATCTGTGTTGAGGCAGCATTATCTAGATATATCAATCTATAATCACATTAATTTTTCCTGGTCTGTATCCTTCTGGATCAATGTGAGCTGATGAAAATCCAATTAATTTTAATTTGCTAGTTATTTCATTTAACATATTATCGTTAAACACAGAAATTTTTTCTTTATCCACTTCAATTTTGGCAACTCCTTCTAAATCTCTGACTCTAACTTGTTTTAAATTTGTAATTTGTTTAACAATTGTTTCTCCTAATTCTATCCGTACTAGTCTTTCAGCTGTGACTCTTTGCCCCCAAGGAATTCGGGAAGCCAAACAAGAATTGGATGGTTTATCATACACCGATAACCCTACAAATTCTGCAGTTTTCCTAATTTCATTTTTTGTAAAATTGGTTTCTACCAATGGGCTTCTAATGCCATTTTTTTTTAATGCTTCAATTCCTGGTCTGTACTCTCCTAAATCATCTAAATTAGTCCCATCAACAATGACTTTGACATCGTGCTCTTTTGCTAGGGTGACTAGATGGTCACCTAACTCCATTCTACAATGAAAACAACGATCAGAGGCATTTTTAACAAATTCCTCATTTTGGAGTTCATCATAATCTAAGAGAATTTGTCTAATTCCTATTTCTGAGCAAATTTGTTTTGCCGTTTCAAGTTCTTCTTCAGATAATGTTTTGTAATCTGCAGTAACTGCAATAGCAGAAGTTCCAAGTTTTTGAAATGCAGCATATGCTACAAGTGCACTATCTACCCCTCCTGAAAGGGCAATCATTACCTTGTCTTTATTTTCAAACCAATCAATGAGAGTATCAAGTTTTGTCATAATTTACACCTAATTTCATTATCTCTGTTCTAACCAATGACTCTGTTTCCTTTATTGATTTGTTTAATGTATTTGAAATGTATTTCAAATCATCAAATTCAATCTTGAAATTATTTTTTCCTTTAAAAGATGAAACTTTGTATTTTACTACAAATTCTTTTCCATCAAGAATCAATTTGACATTATGATTCATTCTTGGAACAATAAATCGATTAGATGTTGTTACACGAATCCCTAATGTTCCAGTTTCAATGACTAAAATATCCATTATATCGTGCATGCACATATCATCACAAATTACTGATATGAGATTTGTTGGTCTTCCCTTCTTTGTAATACCATGATAAATAGAAACATCTTTAGCTCCTTTATTCATAATTTTTTCAATTAGATTTCCCATGACTTCTCCTGAAACATCATCTACATTGGTTTCTAAAATTTTAACAGCATCTACTTCAAAGTTATTTTTTTGTACTCCTTTTACAATCTTTAAAACATTTGAGAATCCTTCAAAATTTTTCTTCCCTGCACCATATCCTATGGACTTAATTTGCATTGAAGGATAGTGTTCCATCGAAGTTTTTGAGAGATTTACGAGAATACTTGCACCTGTTGGCGTTGTTAACTCTTCTTTTATTTTGCTTCCATGTATTGATAATTTAGAATTTTTAAATATTTCAAGAATAGCACTTGCAGGATTTGACATAGTACCATGAGAAAAAGTTACATTTCCACCACCAATAGCAACAGACATACAAATAATCTCTTCATCAAACATCCTTAAATCATCCAAAGCAATTGCAGTCCCAACAATATCTATCAAAGTGTCAATGCTTGATGCCTCATGAAAATGAACTGAATCTATAGGTAGACCATGAATATGTGATTCAGAAGCAATTAATGTATTGATGCAAGATTCTGCAAAAACTTTTGCTTTATCTGAAAGCCCTATTTCTCTTGTTAAATTTACAATTGCTTTTTTAATCTCAATACCTTTTCTTTCATGAACACTTTCATCTATATCTAAAAACATTTCAGTAGATTCTATCCCATGTTTTTCCATTTTTCTAAAATCTATCTGTTTAATGATGGAATTTGATAGAAATTTCTCAGATTGTTTTACTCCTTTAATGATCTTGTCTTTACTTGCACCCAAATCTACTAAAGAACAAAGAATCATATCGCCAGATATGCCTGCAATTTGAGGATCTATAACAACAACCATAGATTAAAAATTAGCAAAAATGCATATAAATTCTATCTAAATAGACAGATAATTTCATTAGATTTAATTAATGAAAATCGACAGCGTAATTTATGATTACAATAATAGGTTCAGGAAAAGTCGGTGGCGATGCAGCATTATTCTCAGCATTGAAGCGATTAGATGATCAAATATTGTTACTTGATGTTGCAGAGGGATTACCACAAGGTGAAGCAATGGATATCAATCATATGCTATCTGAACAAGGAATTGATGTCGAAGTAAAGGGTTCTAATAATTTTGCAGATATGAAAGGCTCTAACATTGTAGTGGTAGTGGCAGGATCTGGAAGAAAGCCTGGAATGACAAGAATGGATCTATTAAAAATTAATGCAACTATTGTAAAAAGTGTCGTAGAAAATATCAAAAAATATGCTAATGATTCTATAATAATTCCAGTAACAAATCCTCTTGATCCTATGGCATACATTACATACAAAGTTTCAGGATTTGATAGAAGTCATGTGTTTGGTATGGGTGGAATGTTGGATTTATCTCGATTTAGACAATTTATTCATGAAGCAACCGGTCATTCTCGTGATTCAATTCGAGCACTTGTAATTGGAGAACACGGTGAAAATATGTTACCCCTTCCAAGATTTTCCTCAGTTTCAGGAATTCCACTATCTTCATTTCTCCCAAAACAAAAATTAGATGAACTTGTTCAAAACACAAAACAAGTGGCTGCCAAAGTTATCGAATTAAAAGGTGCAACAGTACATGCTCCTGGAAATGCCATTTCTGCAATGATTGAATCAGTTGTTCGAGATAGAAAACAGGTAATCCCAGTTTCTACATATCTTGATGGAGAATATGGTTACTCTGATGTTACAATAGGAGTTCCAGCTGTAATTGGGAAAAATGGCGTTGAAAAGATAATTGAATTGGAATTAAATGCTGAAGAAAAACAGGTATTTGATACTGCTGTACAAAGTGTAAAAAGTGCAATTTCGGGTATTCAGATCTAAGCATTTTTTTATCCAAATAACTATGGAAGATTATTGGAAATTCATGAGATTTTAGAATCATTGGAGAAAGGAAAAATTTCAACCAGTAAAGCAAAAAAAATGTTATCTCTATATTCAATTGAAGAGATAGAAGGTATTGCAAAAATCGACATAAATCGAAGAAAACGAAAAGGAATGCCAGAAGTAATTTTTGCAGAAAGCAAAAAATTAGATGATATTAAAAAAATAATTCAAAAAACTCTGGAGAAAACAAATTCAGTCGTAGTTTCAAGAATCAATAAAGACGACTATCCAAAAATTTTAGCATTTGCAAAAAAATTAAAAATTAAAATTAAAACTGGAAAAAATTCATCCTCTCTAGTACTTTTTAAAACCCCCATAGCATTCAAGGGTGGAAAAGTGGGAATACTTGCAGCCGGCACTTCTGATATAGGAGTTGCTGAAGAAGCTAGATTGATGTGTGAGGCAATGAATTGCAAATGTATTACAAGCTATGATGTAGGAGTTGCAGGAATTCAGAGAATATTTCCAATTTTAAAAGAAATGATCTCCGAAGAAGTTGATTGCATAATTGTTGTAGCTGGAATGGAAGGTGCACTTGCTACCTTAGTTTCATCGATGGTGGATACTCCTGTGATTGGAATTCCAACATCTGTTGGATATGGTTATGGTGGAAAAGGAATAGCCGCCCTTGCTTCGATGTTACAAAGTTGTTCTTTGGGATTATCTGTGGTCAATATTGATAATGGGATTGCAGCAGGTGCAATATCTGCAAATATAGCAAATAGAGTAATCCAGAAAAACCGAGTAAAATAATATCAATAAAATTGAATTTTGAGAAAGACGTTTGATTAACCTCGTAAATCATATATACCATACAAGAACGAATCTTGTTAATATTGTCTGGAAAACGAATTGTTCTAACTGCTGATCGTAGTTTAATGACAAATTATAGAGGAAATTTTCTGTATGGGTTTATTGCATGTGGGCCATATGAAGTACTTCCAGAATGGGTTTTTGACAAAGTTTTTTGTCCTCCGGTAGAAACTGATCCCATTACTGGTGAGGCAAAAGTTGCTCAAGTGGGATTAAGAAGAGTAGAAAGTGCATTATTACAAGGATACAAACGTGATGAAGTCTTTATTGCAAATCCAGAAATGCTATCAAAATCTATTGGTCCTGATACCAAAGTAGTTGGAATCAATGTGATGGATCCACTTGGAATGGCACCCGTTACAACAACAATGTCTCCTGAAAAATTATCATATGTTGCAATGAAATTTAAAAAAATGTGTGCAAATATTATTCAATTAAAAAAGAAATATGATTTTCATGTGGTAGTTGGCGGTAACGGTGCATGGGAATTAGCAAAGTCTGATAGAATGCAAATCCATGGAATCGATACGGTAGTAGTTGGAGAAGCTGATGAATTAGCATTAGATCTATTTCATGATTTAGAAAAAGGCGATGCTCCAGAATTAATGCACTGTTTTGTAAAGAACATACAAAACATTCCGATTATTGAAGGACCTACAATAAATTCACTTATTGAAGCAATGAGAGGATGTGGTAGAGGATGTGATTTTTGTGATGTGAATAAAAGATCAAAGAAAGATTTACCATTAGAAAGATTGCAACATGAAGCAAAGATTAACTTAGATTATGGATTTGATTCTATTTGGCTCCATTCTGATGAAATGTTACTATATGGATGTGATAATAGAGATTTCATTCCAAACCGAGATGCAATTACAGAACTTTGGAAAGGACTTAAAGGATTAGGGGCCAATTTCATTGGAACAACACACATGACTTTCTCTGCAGTTGCTGCAGATCCTGAATTAATGCGACAAATTTCAAGTATTAACAAACAAGATGAAACAGGCAGATGGCTTGCAACAAATCTGGGAATTGAAACTGTTGCACCAAACATGGTCAAAAAACATCTTGGTGTAAAAACACGACCATTTGCACCTGAAGAATGGGGCAGTGTTGTAAGAGAGGGTGCAAAAATCTTAAACGATAATCATTGGTTCCCAGCTGCAACAATCATTATTGGTTGGCCAGATGAAACTCCTGATGATGTTCAATACACAATTGATATGATGAGTGACTTTAGAGAGATGAATTTTAGAGGATTAGTTGCACCGTTACTTTACCAAGACTTTAGTGAAAAGAATTCTATGCATTTTGGAAATTTGAATGAAGCACAATTTACATTGTTTTGGAAATGTTGGGAAAACAATCTTCGTGTTATTAATGATATTATTCCAATTATTCTCAGAAATAAAACATATGGTCCACCAATGAAAGTATTCATGTATGGAATTCTAAAAGCAGGAACTTGGGCAATTATGAGATATTTGAGAGGATTATGTAAAGATCTATTCAATGGTAGAACTCCTGACGAAATCATTGACAAATATGCTAGAAGTAGATCAGTTACTGCTCCTAAAATTCAAACAAAGAAATTATAGATTTTTAATAGCTTCATCAGCTATTGTGTTTCTTTTTGGTGTTAGAGAAACAAAGTAGTTTTTATCTGCCCTTTCAATAGAATTGACTTTCTTGAAAGATTTTGAACTCATGTCAAATTCATAAATCCCTGATTCAAGTGTACCTTTAGCATAAATCATGAGATATGTATCTCCAGCAGAACCACTTAGTGGGATAAATGCCATAATGTACCCCTTGTAGGAATTAATTGGCATTGTATTTTTCATGGGTGGAGCTGCAGACGCCATATACATAAAAATATCTTCTATGCTATCAAACTCTTCATATTCAATATGCATTGGAAATTGTAGTTTGTTTCAATATAATAACTTAGAGTAATTCTTTTGGCAAGCCAAGGCATGTGTGGATTATTTTTGTAAATTCACTGTGATTTTTTTTTGGTTTTTTTGTTTTTTATGATTTTAACAACTATCGCAATAGTGAGAATTACAACAGCTGCAACAAATGCTATTTGTCCAATTTCTATAGTATACAAAAATAATTGAGAAAGAATCAAAGCAAAAACAGTAATCATATCTTCAAACCTCATAAAAACTCCAGAAGGAACCACTGTTTGGAGATTCCTTCTGGATTGTTGGCGTGCAAACCAATTATTGTGAATTGAAAGTAAATAAGTCATAAATGTACCTATTTTCTTGTTGAGTACAAAACAGAGACAGATAATTACAATTTCAGAGTCAAATCTGGCAGATGCGACCAAAAGGGAATATGAATATAGATTAAAACAGTTCTTCAAAGACTCTTATATCAAATCCTATGAGGAGTTAATCAAAATATCATCAAATGAATTAGAAAACATTTTGGTGGATTATTGTAAATTTTTACTACAGAAAATCAACAAAGGCAAGTTGTCCCCAAACACTATGCCAAAAATGTTCAAACCAATCAAGTATGTTCTGGGAATCAATTACAGAGAAAACGATGTAAGATGGCGACCAATTGAGTCATTGTTTCCACCAGAAGAAAGACGGTCCGGATACAAGGCATGGTCAACTGAACATGTACAGGAAATGATTGACAAGTGCACTACAACAAGAAACAAGGCACTAGTACATTTTATGGCATCAGTTGGAGGTAGAATTGGAATACATGACCATCAATTACTAATGAAGCATTTAATCCCAATGTCTTCAGATGATACTATAAACATGGATTGTTACGCAGTCTTGCTTTATGCAGAATCTGATGAAAGTGCAGATGAGAAAGATTACAGAGATTCATCAAAGGATGTGGTTGCAGGTGATTCGTATTGGGCATTTTTGACACCTGAAGCAACAAAGTGGTTGAAAAGATATCACGGTGAGAGACAAAGATGTGGGGAGATACTAGATAATAATGCACCAATTTTCAGAAATGAATTTAGTGCATTGCGACCTAATTCTAATTTACAGCAATTATCAAAACAGGCAGTGTTCAATATTTTCAATAGAGCATTAAGAAACACATCCATCAATAGGACACTAAGAGGAAGACGTTATGATACACAGTTGATGCATGGTTTTAGAAAAAGATTCAACACCATCATGAAACTAGAAAATAGTGTAA
>JBHIUL010000040.1:0-9667 GCA_042138315.1 Nitrosarchaeum sp. | reverse complement strand
CATGTATCCTTCAGCTTTATCACCAGTATATGAAAAAAATTCACCTTTCACTCCTCTGAGTATTTGTTTTCGCAACTCCCATGATCTTGGTGATAATAATGGTGGCATGTATTTTTTGAAAGGAGCAAAAAATGTATAATCATCAGTAATTAAAATAGACTCTCCAAAAATTGACATGAGCATTTTTCTTCTAATTTCAAAATTAAATGGAAAACTTTTACTGTTAATTTCTTTTTTGCCTGATTTAAAAACAACAGGCATGACTTTTACAATATCTGCATTTTTTTTTAATTCATTAATTATTTCAACATGTGCGTTGGTTACAGGATTTAGATGTGCTAGATATAATGCAGTTATCAACTATACTAACTAAAAAAATTGTTATATTTCAATGATTGACTTTCTCAAAATATGGGGACGATGGGATTTGAACCCATGATCTCCAGCACCCGAGGCTGGCAGTATACCAAGCTAACCTACGTCCCCGTCTGTAAGAATTAGTTGAGGATTTTATTTCTTTAAAAAATTAATTATCCATATGATTCGTATTTTACTTCAAAACTTCCATCTGGACGTTTGTCATGTTCTGTAATGAATCCTTTTGGTTTTAAGAAATCCATTACACCATCAATTGTTCCTTGCCATCCACAAACATAAAACATGGTATTGTCTTTAGTTATTTTATCACCAATCAATTCTTCTAATGGGGAAATTCCATTATCTCGTGGTCTAAGAAATGTTTCAACTCTTCCAACTTGACCTGCCCAAGATCTGTTAAACCATTCTTGTGGTCTACTAATAGCTGCTCTATATCTAAAATTCCATTTGTCTTTTCCTTTTGCTATACTTTCATTTTCTAATTCTGTCAGTAATTCTTTGTAACTTAATTCATCAACATAACTTGCACCATGAAGAACAATGATCTCTCTTTTATCACCAGTGGCATGTAGATGTTGTGCAAAACTCACAAAAGGTGCAAGTCCTGTTCCACCCCCAATACAAATAATTCGTCGATTGTCTTTTTCTCCATTTGGAAGAGTTTCATTTATCAATAATGCTCTACCTGTTGGTTTTAACCATAAAATTTCATCACCTTCTTTTGCATTGAATAATTGTGTTGTCAATCTACCAGGAAGTGGTTTTCTTACCCATCTGATTACAAGTTCGATATATTTTCTATTTTCAGGATGAGATGCAATTGAATATGCTCTTCGTACAATTTTTCCACCTTCAACTGGATTTGGTAATCCTAATGTGATAAATTGACCTGCTTGATATTCTGGAACTGGACCGTCTTTTGGTACTAATCTGATAATTACAAGATCTTCTTTAAGCAATTGAACATATGTAATAGTTGCTTTGTTATCTACTACCATAACGTTACATCCAACCTATTTATGGTTAAATATCTTGTGTTGATTTCATACATATGTTATTCTTTAACCGCTAAACGTTAATAACCAATTTGAAAAACGTTATTCGATCAGTTTACTGATTATTGGGCCGATCGTCTAGTCTGGTAGGATGGGTGCATGGCATGCATCAGATCGAGGGTTCAAATCCCTTTCGGTCCACTTTCTCTTTTTATTTTAATTAGTCTTTCTAACTCTGAATCTTTTTCATTAGAAATATATGTAATTTCTCTCTGTGACAATGAATATCCTAAATCTATCATTGCTTGTATTGCACTCTTTCTAACTTCTAAATTAGAATCAACCAAACAATTCTCAATTACTTCTTTTGCTTCTTTTGCATTGAGATGACCTAATGCTCCTAATGCACAAGATCTTACCATAGAGCTTTGATCATATGCGAGTTTAATAATCTCTGATATTGCATCAACATCATTTCTATTTGATAATACTAAAGCTGTGTATCCTCTAATGTTTTTGTTTTGATCTTTCAAACTGTTAATCAATAAATCTGAAATTTTATTTTCATTTAATACTAGTGAACTAAATGCTTCTCCTCTTACTTGAATATCATCATCATCTAATCTTGAAATTATTTTTTGTATGATTTCTATATCATTTGTAGAACCTATTGATTCTAGTATTTTGATTTTTTCTTCAATAGTTCCTTTATCTAAAATTTCTTTTACTTTTTTCATATTATTCCTTAAAATCATCAAATCTGGTTAATAATGGTTCAATATTTTTCATAAAATTTTATCCAGAAGCAAAAAACCCCTTTTAGCTTTAAATTATCGTTAAATACCGAATTTCTCATGTCAAACGAATCCAGAAACACCATATTCATTGGTAAGAAACCATTGATGGCATATGTTACATCAACGCTAATTCAATTGGCAAACTTACCCTCCGTCTACATCAAAGCTAGAGGTCTAAGCATCGGTCGTGCTGTGGATGTAGCTCAAATCATTGCAAGAAAAACAGAAAATGCTGGATACTCTATTGGAGAAATCAAAATAGGCTCCGAATCATTAGAGTCACAAGACGGTAGAACCAGAAACGTTTCAACAATAGAAATTGAAGTAAAGAGAAACGGTTGATAACTGTTCTTTACTTGAAATTTTTTATTTTATTCTCTTTTTGAAAATCCGTACTTCTTTTCTAATTTTTGAAATTTATTTAATTCAACTAATTCGTTGAACTGATCAAAATTCACAACTTTTTCTTTAAACTTTGCAGTTGTACCTGTTTTCTTTAACTCTTTTAGAATATTCATTGTTGCAAAAGTATTTGCAAATAACACTGAAAGTGGATATAGAATTATTTTAAATCCTAATTTATGTAATGTTTCTGCTGAATTCATTGGAGTTGCACCTCCTTCAATCATATTTGCAACAAGTGGTGCTTTGATTGCTTTTCCAATTATTTTCATCTCTTCTAATGATCTTGGTGCTTCAACAAATATTGCATCTGCACCTGTTTTTTTATTTTGTATTCCCCGTTCTATTGCAGCATCTAATCCTTCTGTAGCTCTTGCATCCGTTCTTGCAACAATGATGAAATCTTTACTTTGTCTTGCATCTATTGCAGCACCTAATTTTTCAGTGTATTCTTCTTGTGTTATGACTTCTTTTCCTTGCATATGCCCACATCTTTTTGGCCATTTTTGGTCTTCTAGAAAAATTCCAGAGGCACCTGCAGATTCTAATTCTCTCACTAATTTCCAAACACTAAGCGCATTACCGTAACCTGTATCTGAATCAACTATCACTGGTACTGAAACTGTATTGCAAATTCTTCTTGCATTATCAAGAGTCTCTGTAGCACCAATAAACCCATAATCTGGCATTCCAAACAATGTTGCTGAAGTTCCATACCCTGTTTGAAACATTGCCTCAAATCCAACTTTTTCTGCAATTTTTGCTCCTATTGCATCATAAACTCCTGGAATAACAAGTGGTTTGTTTGCTTTTAACATAGTTCTCAAATTTTTCATGTTTTTCATTTCCTATTGAATTATTTATGATTTTAAAATTTTCTGTAATAA
Organism: Nitrosarchaeum sp.; assembly: GCA_042138315.1. Taxonomy (GTDB): domain Archaea; phylum Thermoproteota; class Nitrososphaeria; order Nitrososphaerales; family Nitrosopumilaceae; genus Nitrosarchaeum. Next base: position 6,208 of record JBHIUL010000040.1, on the reverse strand, counting down.
GACTAATAATCACAATAATGATAATCTTCAATCAATTTTTACTTGAAAGTGACTATTATCTGATTTATTCTATTTTGATTTCTTTTCCTTTTTTTGTTGTTTTATTTTCATCTATTTTCTTTAGTTCTGACTCTAAGAATTTTTTATATCTCTGTGTTTCTTCATCTGTCATCTTGGCAAAATTAGAATTAAGGATTGAACCTATTGTGAACATTTTTTCTAGCAGATCCATTGCAACAAATCTTCCAACATTACCTAATCTGAAAAGAACATCTAATTGCTTTCTAACTATATCGTTAATTTTGTCAACATCTTCTGCAGTTTCAATTCCTTTTTTTGTCAGTTGATATTTTCCATCTTTGTTTTCTTCTATTAGATCTTCGTCAAGTAATCTTCCTAATAATGGATAGATCAAACCCGGTGAAGGTTTCCATATTCCATTACTCTGTTCTTCTGCATAATCTATGATTTCTTTTCCTGTATGTGCTTTCTTTTTTAATAATTCTAAAATAAAATACCTTGAAAATCCTCTTGGTACTGAACTTCCAACTCTTTGAAACCACTCGGAAATCATAATTATTAATATCACTAGTGATATATATAATACTTTTTGGAATATTACTACATATTTAACCCACCTTTTAGGTAGTCAGTCTGACAAATGGCTGAATCTATTGAATTTGATTTGATAATATGTGGCTCTGGATTAGCTGGTTTGAGAGCTGCAATAGAAGCTGCTAAGAAGAATCCAAAAATCAAGATTGGAATAGTTTCAAAACTTCAAGTCATGCGCTCACATTCTGTATCTGCTGAAGGTGGAACTGCTGCAGTTCTCTTTGAAGATGAAGGTGATACAATTGAATCTCATATTTATGATACTGTAAAAGGAAGTGATTTTCTTGCAGATCAAGATGTTGCTGAAAGACTTTGTGTGGAGATGCCAAAAGAAATCTATCAATTGGATCATTGGGGGATGCCTTGGTCTAGAAGAAAAGATGGAAGAATAGGACAAAGAAATTTTGGCGGTTATAGTTTTCCAAGAGCTACTTATGCATCTGATAAAGTAGGTTTCTTTGAAATGCAAACTTTGTATGACACTTGTCAAAAATATGATAATATTGAATATCTCAATGAATGGTTTGCAACATCTATTATTCATGATGGGCGAAGATTTATGGGAATTACTGCGATTGAACTTTCATCTGGTGATTTTTATTCAATAAAAGGAAAAGCTCTGATTATTGCAACTGGTGGAGCTGGACGACTGTATAGTTTTTCAACTTATGCATTATCTTCAACACCTGATGGTTTGGATATGGCATTACGTGCTGGTATGGCACTAAAAGATATGGAATTTGTACAATTTCACCCAACTGGAATTTTACCTTCTGGCATATTGATCACAGAAGGTGCTCGTGGTGAAGGTGGATATCTTCTAAATAACAAAGGTGAACGTTTTATGAAAAAATATGCTGGAGAAAAAATGGAATTAGCTCCACGTGATATTGTTTCAAGAGCTATGATGACAGAAATGAGTGAAGGTCGTGGATTCAAACATGAAACTGGTGTTAATTGTATGAAACTTGATTTGAGACATCTTGGTGATGAAAAAATTAAAGAAAAATTAGGTGGTATTAGGGAAATCTCAATTAAATTTTCTGGATTAGATCCTGCAACTGAAATTCTTGATGTTAGACCCGTTTGTCACTATATGATGGGTGGTATTCATACTGATATTGATGGAGCTACAGAATTACAAGGTGTTTGGGCTGCAGGTGAGGCTGCATGTAATAGTGTACATGGTTCAAATCGACTTGGTGCAAATTCTACTTCTGAATGTATAGTCTGGGGAAAAATCACAGGTAGCTTAGCAGTTGATTATATTGAAAAAGGTATTCCATCAAATCCTTGGCCTCATCATTTAGTTGCATTAGAGGAAAAGCGAATCTATGATGGAATTTTTAGAGGTAATGGCGATGTTAATCCATATGAAATTAAACAAGAATTAACTGACACCATGAATGACAAAGCATATGTTTTCAGAAATGAACAAAATCTAATTGAAGGATTGAAGAAAATTCGTCAATTAAAACAACAAACTTGGAAACACGTCGATGATAAAGCAAAAGAATACAATACAAACTTTTCAAATGTAATGGAGCTTGATTCGATGTTTAGAGTTGCAGAAATCGTTTTGCTTGGAGCTATTAATAGAAAAGAATCTCGTGGTGCACATGCAAGAACTGATTATCCAAAACGTGATGATGCAAACTTTTTACATCATACACTAGCATATTTTGATCCAAAAGAACCAATAATGAAAACCCATCCAGTCACAATTACTAAATATCAACCAGTAGAGAGGAAATACTAGATGACAAATCAAGATGAACATAAAGAAGGGATTGGAGGCATGATCAATCCTCGTAGATATGGTATTGAAAGAATTGCATACTTATTAATGCGATTAAGTGGATTGGGATTGTTAGCATATTTTATTGCCCATATTTATGAAACTAGTTCGATTTTAAGAGGTCAAGTTGGATGGAATGAATTTCTAGAAATAACACAGACTACTGAAGGTCATGCTATTTTAGCAATAGTGATCGGAATGTGTGTTTTTCACACTGTTAATGGAATTAGAGTTATGCTTGGACACGGTGGAGTTGGTGTAGGAAAACCTGCAAGACCTGATTATCCATACATTCCAGCATCTCAAAATATTCGACATAAAATGGGTATCTATTCTGCAATAATTCTTGCTGCAATTGCAATGATGTATGGACTAGCAGTAATGTTTGGTGAATAAAATGAGAGAAAGCATTATTATGAAAATACATTATGGTACTGCCTTAGCGGCTGTAGCACTTGTTGCAGTTCATATTTTGATGCGTCTTACACAAGGATTTGCAGACTCTTTAGAATATGATAGTGTAATTGCAAACTACAAATTTTTGCCTTATGCTGGTATGCTTGAAATTATCTTGATTTTATTATCAATTCATGGATTTAATGGATTAAGAGTTATTTTATTAGAACTAAAACAAGGTAGAAGATATGAAAAAGCAGTATCATATGGTTGTGTTGTAGCTATGATCGCCTTAATTGCTTATGGTTCGAGAACAATAATAATGGTAAATACGGGGATGGTATAGATGGCACAATCGCCTAGTTTAGCAGAAGCAAACACTTCATCTAATTCTACACTAAAATCAATTACTTTGCGTATTGCAAGATACAATCCTGAACATGACAGTGGAAAGAAATTCATGGAATTTACTATTTCATATGAACGCTGGACTACTGTATTAGAAGCAATTCTTGATGTAAAACAACACTTTGATCATTCTATTGCTGTTCGTTATTCTTGTAGACAAGCTACATGTGGTTCATGTGGAATGATTATCAATGGTAAACCAAGACTGGCATGTTTTACAAAAATTAGTGAGTTGAATTCAAATGTTGTAACAGTAGAACCAATGAATAATTTTCCAATTATTCGTGATCTAGCAGTTAAATTTGAACGACTATTTGATACTCATCATAAAGTAAAACCATATCTTATTCGAGATGATACTGAAATTACAGGTAACGCGAAGGAATTTCTTCAATCTCCAGAAGAATTAGAACAGTATATTCAATTCTCAAATTGTATCAAATGTGGATTATGTAATTCTGCATGTCCTACAATGGCAACCGATTCTTCTTTTGTTGGACCTCAGGCATTAGCTCAAGCATATCGATATGTTGCAGATAGTAGAGATAAAGGAAAAAATGATAGGCTAAAAATCATTGATGATTCTCACGGTATTTGGAGATGTCATTTTGCAGGTTCATGCAGTCAAGTATGCCCAAAAGGAGTAGATCCTGCTATGGGAATCCAACTACTTCGTGGCTATATGTTGGGATTTAAAAGCTAAATCTTCTTTTTTGGATTTGGACTGTTATTTACTTGATTGTTGATTTGTTCTGCCATGAAATGATTTGATACATTTACTTTAACATCATCTATTCCATCTACTTTCAAAAGATTATCGTGAACATCTTGGCATATTTTAAATCCAAAAACTGCCGGACAAAATGGACTAGTTAAATGTAAATCCACTTTGACATTGCTGTTATTGATATCTACTTCATCAATTAATTCTAAATCTGTAATTGATGTATTGATTTCTGGATCTACAATCTTTGATAATTCATCGAAAATTTTTACTCGAAGTTGCTTGATATCTTGACTCATGTTGAAAAAAGCGTCGATGCTATATATAACCATTTTAAAACCTTAGTTGATGTATCGTTCACGTCTTGGTACTGATTTGAGTGATGTTACTTTAGATTATGTTTCATCAATAAATGATGATTCTCAAATAGCACTTTATGATATTCTGGGAAGTCAAGCTCATACTATTATGTTATATGAAAATCAAATCATCACAAAAAATGATGTAAAAAAAATTCTTTCTGCATTAGAATCTTTGAAAACTGAAAAACTTGATATTTCATCTGGAGCTGAAGATATACATGAATTAATTGAAACTCTTGTGATAAAAAAAGCAGGTATGGCAAGTGGTGGAAAAATGCATACTGCAAGATCACGAAATGATCAAGTTACTTTAGATATTCGAATGAAAATACGTGATGATATTAACATTATTTGTAATTGTATACTTGATACAATTGAAGCACTTGTATCGCTAGCAAAAAATCATCAAAAAACAATAATGCCACTTTATACACATCTACAACAAGCTCAAGCAGGTTTATTTTCACACTATTTGTTGGCTCAAGCAGATGTGTTGTTTAGAGACTTTGATCGTCTTTATGTTACATTTAATCATGTTAATCAAAGTCCTTTAGGTGCAGGCCCTGTTGGTGGAACTAGTATTACAATTGACCGTCATAGCACAGCAAAGATGTTGGGATTTGATGGAATTGTTGAGAATTCCCTTGATGCTACAAGTACTCGTGATTTTGTTGCTGAATACGTTGCAATGATAACAATACTGATGACTAATTTAAGTAGGATTTCTGAAGACTTTGTAATTTGGTCTACCTCTGAATTCTCTTTTATAGAATTAGCTGATGAATTCACCTCTCCTTCAAGCGTAATGCCACAAAAGAAAAATCCAGATATTTTAGAATTGACAAGAGGCAAAACTGCAGAAGTAATTGGAAATCTTACTGCCATTTTGACTACCGTAAAAGGTCTTGCTTCAGGATATGGACGTGATCTACAACAAATCAAATCTTCAATTTGGTCAACCTCTAAAATTTCAATTAGTGCATTATTGATTTTAAAATCAATTCTTCTTACATTACATGTTAATGAAAAGGAAATGAAAAAAGCAGCTGACTCTAGCTATCTTATTGCACTTGATATTGCTGAGAAATTAGTTAAAAATGGAATTCCATTTCGTACAACCCATAAGATTGCGGGAGGTTTAGTACAAATAGCACACAAATCTAATAAATCATTAAACAAACTTAGCAAGAAAGAAGTTTCAAAAATTGCTCAGGAGGCTAAAGTAAATTCCGATTTAATAATGGACATAATCCAATCTACTACTATCATCACTTCTCTAAAAGAAAGAAAATCTTTTGGTTCTTCTGGATATGATGAACAGAAGAGAATGATTGCAAATCGTATGACAAAAATTAATGATTATAGAATTAATGCAACAAAACGAGATAATGATATTTCAAAGGCATTAGATAATTTATCAAATAAAATCACTGAATTGATAAAATAAGAGGCGGGTCTAGTGGGATTCGGACCCACGACAACCGGATTAAAAGTCCGGTGCGCTACCTGGCTGCGCCATAGACCCCTAACAAAAATGCCTGACGTGTATAATTTAGTCTTTTACAAAATTTTTTACTCTTGCAGAAACTTTTAATCTGGCAATTTATTTGAAACAATCTGTGCCCTTGTAGTATAGTCCGGTCTAGAATTCGACCCTGTCACGGTTGAGACGCGTGTTCAAATCCCGCCGAGGGCGCTTTTATCTTAAATTATTCTTATTATGTGATCATATCTGTTCAAATCGATCTAAATTGCTAGCATTTAGATGATGTTTAGAAATATTATGCATTTCAATTATGATAAATTTGTCTCATACAGTTAATTTCTGGAACTTTCTCTTACAAGAATATTAAAATTCAGGCAATTTTAGTAAATTTTGATGTCTGAAGAAAACAAAGACTCTAA
>JBHIUL010000039.1:0-9680 GCA_042138315.1 Nitrosarchaeum sp. | reverse complement strand
TTTATAAACAAAATGGGTGGGCATCTAACTAACTTGACAAAACTCATCCCCGGCACACACAAATCAGTTTCAAGCCCACCCTGTCACCCTATGCCACTATAAACCAAAATCAAGTTCATTAGGAAATGGAGGGTATCTAGCTAATTCACCAAAACCTATTAACAATATATTTGAAAGATAAGCACTAACTAACAATTCAACACTGTGGCGGAGTTTCACCTTATGTTAACTCTGCTGTTATTTTAGCGAAAAACAGATAAAGCTAAAAAATTAACTTATGAATATATTAATTTGAAGAAAAGAGTCAGATGTGAGATTTGTAAATTATACTTGTCCAGTGAGGGGTATTTAGAAAGACATTACAAAGTAAAGCACAAAAATGAAAAATTATATTAAAACATTACAACGTTTTAGAAAAAACTCTGACATTATCATAAACGCCAAAAGCCATTAAAAATTAGTGATGATTAAGTGATTATTGCCAAATAGATAATTCTGCATCCATTTTATTCCCCGTAATGGTTGATATGAGATAAAGTAAAATTCATGCCTAGCCAACTTTCACTCAACAATTCTTGGCGTGCAAACCAATTATTTTTATAAAAATAATTTTCAGCATTAAATGTTTGGTTGAATGATTATGTATCTAAAGAAAATACATGTGAGCGTAAACTCATGGAATTTCTATACTACATTGTTTATGTAGAATATTAAAAAGAGAAAAAAGATGAATTTAGTATCTTGGCATAATGCTTAGTCTTGATTTTGCAGAGACTGCAATTATTGAGATAATTGCTACTGCGAGTATCATGACTGCGATTGTGCCAAATTCTGGGACTACTACGGTACCAATTATTTCTATTTCCTCAGCACCTGCTGGGAATAGTATTGTTAGTGTTCTTGTCTCAGCTGTAGTTGTTTCCTCAAAGTCCACTTCTTCTCCGTCTACTAAGACAAAGAATGTATCATCTTGATCACCCATCTTTGCATCAATTAATGCTCTTGGTAATGTGATGACTAGTGACCCATCCTGATTTGCAGTGATTGCAATTATCAGAGAGTGTGCATCTACATCAGGAGTTATGCTAATAAGTTTGCCACCAGTTATCTTGTAACTAACTACAAAGTTAGTACCTGCAACTGTAATTGTGGTATCTTTTGGTTGAACTCCTGCTGAACCGCTAAATGAGAAAGTGGTTTCAGCTGTACGATGCTCGGTTCCATAGAATGCTGTAATCGTGTATGTTCCTGCAGATTTCATAAGTGACCCACCGGCAATTAATTCAGTACTAAATTTTTTGTCTGAACCAACGTCGATTTGGGCAACAGTTACTAAGTTGCCGTTTGGTGCTATTACTCTAAGACTAACAGGGATACCTGAAAGACGTTCTTTCACTTCTCCTGTTACCATTATTGTTTCACCATCTTTGTATTCTTTTTTGTCTGTAGTGACAATGATTGAATCAGCTATTTGTCCAAATGCTGGTGCTATTCCTATACTTGCAATAATAATTGCAGATAAGGCAAACACCGATAGATGAGTATTCATCAATTTTACGCTCGGATTTATCTTATTTAAGGTTGTGAAAAATATTGTTGACTAAAAAGAAAAAAGACTGATTTTTGCCGAATTTCAGATTAGATATATATTAACCTGAGCGTGAGTTTTTGACAGTTTGTGTGTGTTTTTTACTGCTACATTTAATGTTCGTCGTGGAGGTTTTGTAATTGGCAACTAAGAAAAATCAGGTACTAGTACCAGATCATATCTATGTACCAAAACATGAAATTATTTCAAAACAAGAAGCTGAAGAAGTCTTAAAAAAATACAACTGTAAACCTACTGAATTACCTTTAATCTTTGTAAATGATCCTGCAATATTGGGACTTGGTGTTAAACCCGGTGATATGATAAAAATCACAAGAAAGAGCCCTACTGCCGGTGAGAGTCTTTATTATCGATATGTGGTGGAAGTTTAAATGGCAGATTCTTCAGTTAAACGTTGGCCAGTAATTCAAGATATATTGAAACGTGAAGGTATTGCCCGTCAACACCTTAACTCTTTTGATGAATTTCTAGAACGAGGTCTTCAAAGTATCATTAACGAAGTAGGACAAATTGAAATTGAAAATGCTGAATATCCTTACAAAATTCAATTAGGCAAAGTAAAACTACAACAACCAAGAATGATGGAACTTGATGGTTCTATTACTCACATTACTCCAGCTGAAGCTCGACTCAGAAATGTTTCTTACTCTGCACCTGTGATGATGGAAGCAAGTGTTGTGGAAGATGGTAAAATTTTAGAATCTAGATTTGTACATATTGGCGATGTTCCAGTAATGGCAAAATCAAATGCTTGTATCTTACATAATTTTTCAACTCAAAAACTTATTGAACATGGTGAAGATCCAAATGATCCTGGTGGTTACTTTATCATCAATGGTTCTGAAAGAGTAATTGTTGGACTAGAAGATCTTTCATACAACAAAATAATTGTTGACAGAGAAAGTGTTGGTGGAAATACTGTCTTCAAAGCTAAAGTCTATTCTTCTATTGTAGGTTACCGTGCAAAATTAGAACTCGTTATGAAAAATGACGGTTTGATTGTAGCAAGAATTCCTGGTTCTCCTGTAGATATTCCTGTTGTTACTTTAACAAGAGCACTTGGATTAGAATCAGACAGAGAAATTGCAGCAACAGTTTCACTTGTAGATGAAATTCAAAATGAATTAGAAGGTTCATTTGAAAAAGCAGGTGATGTACCAACTGCAAAAGATGCAATTGTTTACATCAGTAAAAGAATTGCACCTGGAATGTTAGAGGAATTCCAAATTAAACGTGCAGAGACACTTTTGGATTGGGGATTATTGCCACACTTGGGTAAACATCCTGAAAACAGAAAAGAAAAAGCACAATTTCTTGGTGAGGCTGCATGTAAATTATTAGAGCTTAAACTAGGCTGGATTTCTCCTGATGACAAAGATCACTATGGAAATAAAGTGATTAAATTTGCAGGACAAATGTTAGCAGATCTTTTCAGAACTGCATTTAGAAACTTAGTTCGAGACATGAAATATCAATTAGAAAGATCTGGTCAGAAAAGAGGTATCAATGCAGTTGCTGCAGCAATTCGTCCTGGAATTATCACTGATAAATTAAACAATGCTATTGCAACAGGAAACTGGGGCAGAGGTCGTGTGGGTGTGACTCAATTACTTGATAGAACAAATTATCTCTCAACTATTAGTCATCTTAGAAGAATACAATCACCTCTCAGCAGAACACAACCAAACTTTGAAGCAAGAGATTTGCATGCTACTCACTTTGGAAGAATATGTCCAAGTGAAACCCCTGAAGGCTCTAACTGTGGTCTTGTAAAGAACTTGGCACTATCTGGAATTATTTCAGTAAACGTACCATCAGAAGAAATTGTTGAAAAACTATACGACCTTGGAACAATTCACTTCTTTGATGCAAAAGAAGATGTGAAAAAAGATGGCGCTAGAATATTTGTTGATGGTAGATTAATTGGATATTACAAAGATGGTGCACAACTTGCAGAGTCTCTTAGGGAACTTAGAAGAAATTCAAAGATTCATCCTCACGTTGGAATTTCATTTCATAAATCTGAAATTGAAGGTTCCACAAAAAGACTCTATGTCAATTGTAATGCAGGACGAGTTTTACGTCCATTAATTATAATTAAAGATAACAAACCATTACTCACACAAGATCTCTTAGATAAAATTTCAAAGAAATTACTTTCATGGACTGATTTACTACGTATGGGCGTCTTGGAAATGATTGATGCAAATGAGGAAGAAAACTGTTACATTACATTAGATGAAAAAGATGCAAAAAAACATACTCATCTTGAAGTATTCCCACCAGCAATTTTAGGTGCGGGTGCATCCATAATTCCATATCCTGAACATAACCAATCTCCAAGAAATACATACGAATCTGCAATGGCAAAACAAAGTTTAGGTTTTTCAACTCCAATGATGAACACAAGCACTTATGTCCGACAACATCTGATGTTGTATCCCCAAACACCTATGGTTAATACAAAAGCAATGAAACTATTAGGATTAGAAGATAGACCAGCTGGCCAAAATTGTGTTGTGGCAGTATTGCCATTTGATGGTTACAATATTGAAGATGCAATTGTACTAAGTAGATCATCTGTTGACAGAGGTCTGGGAAGAACATTCTTCTTTAGAATTTATGATGCTGAAGCAAAACAATATCCTGGTGGAATGCGTGATACATTTGAAATTCCAAACGCTGAAGATAATATCCGAGGTTACAAAGGAGAAAAAGCTTACAGATTATTAGAAGAAGATGGAGTTGTTGCATCTGAATCTCCAGTACATGGTGGAGATATCTTGATTGGAAAAACTAGTCCTCCAAGATTTATGGAAGAATATAGAGAATTTGAATCATCAGGTCCTTACAGAAGAGATACTTCAATTGGAGTAAGACCATCTGAAACTGGTGTTGTTGATACTGTTGTAATGACACAATCCAATGAAGGTGGAAAAATGTATAAAATCAGAGTAAGAGATATGAGAATTCCTGAAATTGGTGACAAGTTTGCATCAAGACATGGACAAAAAGGTGTACTTGGAATTTTAGCAAAGGCAGAAGACTTACCATATACTGCAGACGGTATTTCACCTGATGTTTTGATTAATCCTCATGCATTTCCTTCTAGAATGACTGTTGGAATGTTTATGGAATCTATTTGTGGTAAAGCTGCTGCACTAAGAGGAAGTCAATTTGATGGTTCTGCATTTGTAGGAGAAAAAATGGAAGAAGTAAAACCTGTTATGGATGCAGCAGGTTTCAAATATTCTGGTAAAGAAACAATGTATGATGGACGAACTGGTAAATCATTTCCAGTAGATGTTTTCATTGGAGTAGTATACTATCAAAAATTACATCACATGGTTGCAGATAAGATTCATGCAAGAGCTCGTGGACAAGTTCAGATGTTGACTAAACAACCAACTGAAGGTAGAGCAAGAGGTGGTGGTTTGAGATTTGGTGAAATGGAAAGAGATTGCTTGATTGCATACGGTGCATCAATGATTCTTAAAGATAGATTACTAGATGAATCTGATAAAGCAGATATTTTTGTCTGTGAGAGATGTGGATTAGTTGCATATCATGATGTTAAACAAAGAAAATATGTCTGCAGAGTTTGTGGTGACAAAGCTAAAGTTTCATCAGTATCTGTTGCATATGCCTTCAAACTTTTGCTACAAGAAATGCAAAGTTTGAATGTGGCTCCAAGATTGCTCATAAAGGAGAAAGTATAATGTCTATTCAAGCAATAAAATCTATCGATGCAATAAGATTTTCAGTTTGGTCTCCAACTGAAATTCGAAAATACTCTGTGGCAGAAATTACTGCTCCTGAAACATATGATGAAGACGGAATGCCTGTACAAGGGGGTCTTATGGATGGTAGACTAGGTACACTTGAACCCGGACAAAAATGTCTTACATGTGGAAATACTGCTGCTAGATGCCCAGGACACTTTGGTCATATTGAACTAGCTGAACCTGTATTGCATATTGCATTTATTGATAATATCTACAAACTATTACAATCCACTTGTCGTTCTTGTGCAAGACTCAAAGTTCCACAAGAAGACCTTGAGGAATTCAGAAAAATTAAAGAAAAACACGCTGCCTATACTGTAATTTCAGAAAAACGTATCCCAGAACAAATTATTGAAAAAGCAAAGAAAGCAAAAGAATGTCCTCATTGTGGTAAAACTCAATATGAATTAATTTTTACAAAACCTACTATCTTTGTTGAAAAAACAGAGATTGGTGAACACAGATTATTACCAATTACAATCAGAGAAAGATTCTCTCAAATCATTGATGATGATCTTAATCTTTTGGCATATGATCCTGTCACTGCAAGACCTGAATGGTTTATTCTACAAGCTTTACCAGTTCCACCAGTAACTGTTAGACCATCCATTATTCTTGAAACTGGAATTAGATCCGAAGATGATCTAACACACAAAATGGTAGATATTATCAGAGTTAATCAAAGACTAAAAGAAAGTAAGGAAGCTGGAACTCCACCATTAATTGTTCAAGACTTGGTAGATTTGTTACAATATCACACAACTACATATTTTGATAATGAAGTATCTGGAATTCCACAAGCTCATCATCGTTCTGGACGTCCGCTAAAAACATTAACTCAAAGACTCAAAGGAAAAGAAGGTCGATTTAGAGGTTCATTATCTGGAAAAAGAGTTGACTTTTCAAGTAGAACTGTAATTTCACCTGATCCTAACTTGGACTTGTCCGAAGTAGGTGTTCCTGAACAAGTTGCAATGAAATTAACAATTCCTGAAATTGTTACTGAATGGAACATTGAAAGAATGAGAACACTTGTAATTAACGGTCCAAACAAATTCCCAGGTGTAAACTATATTGTTAGACCTGATGGTGTTAAAATCAGATTAGACTTTGTAGAAGATCGTTCTACAATCGCTGAAACATTAGAAATTGGATATCTTGTAGAGAGACATCTTGCTAATGGTGATATTGTTTTGTTTAACCGACAACCATCACTTCACCAAATGTCAATTATGGCTCATTATGTTCGCGTATTGCCTGGAAAAACTTTCAGATTACACCCATCTGTATGTCCTCCATACAACGCAGACTTTGATGGTGATGAGATGAACCTTCACGTTCCTCAAAGTGAAGAGGCAAGAGCAGAAGCAATTTTGTTGATGAGAGTCCAAGATCAATTAATCTCTCCAAGATATGGTGGTCCAATCATTGGAGCACTCAGAGATTTTGTTACTGGTGCATACCTCCTAACAAAAGATGATACCGTTCTATCTGTACAAGAATTTTACAATTATGCAATGCTTGGTGGATACAACGATAAATTCCCAAAACCTGGAACAAAAACTAAAGATGGTCCAGCATACACTGGCAAACAACTATTCTCATTATTCTTACCAAAAGACTTCAACTATGTTATTACATCAAAGTGGTCAAAAGGAACCAAAGGAGCTCAAAAAGATGTTGTAATTAAAAACGGAGAACTCATCAGTGGAGTAATTGACAAATCATCTATTGGTGCTGAAGAACCAGAAAGTGTATTGCATAGAATTGCAAAAGATTATGGAAATACAAACGCAAAGAACTTTTTGAATTCAATCTTAATTATGGTAAAACAATACATCACTCATTATGGCTTTAGCTATGGTTATGCTGATCTTGAAGTACCAGAAAAAGAAAAACAACAGATACTAGATGACATTCAAGATACTTATGGTATCATAGCTGATCTTACTTCTCAATATGAAAAAGGAACTCTAAAGCTAACTAGAGGAATGAAACCTGAAGAAGCATTGGAGGCATATATTGTCAATGAATTGGGAAAAGCAAGAGACAAAGCCGGAATGACTGCAGATCAATCACTTGATCAAAGCAATGCTGGTAGAATTATGGCTACTACTGGCGCAAGAGGTTCATCTCTTAACATTGGTCAGATGGCTGGTGCATTAGGACAACAATCAAGACGTGGAAATAGATTACATGATGGTTACAATAATCGTGCATTACCTCATTACCAAGAACATGATAATAATCCAGACGCACATGGATTTGTAAAATCCAACTATAGAGAAGGCTTGTCTGCATTAGAATTCTTTTTCCATGCAATGGGAGGAAGAGAAGGCCTCGTAGATACTGCAGTTAGAACACAACAAAGTGGATACATGCAACGTAGATTGATCAATGCATTAGAACACATTAGATTAGAATATGATGGAACAGTAAGAGATCCACACGGTCATATCATTCAATTCCTTTATGGTGAAGATGGAATAGATGTAGCAAAAAGTGATCATGGTGAAGCATTTAATGTTAACAGATTAATTGAATCTCAAACAATTATTGATTCTGGTAAGAAAGCAACTAAAGAAGAGATTGTTGAGTTATCCAAGAAATACACCAAGACCTTTAATCCAAGACTAAAACAGCTTGTGTCTGATGGATTACTTGATTCTAAATTAAGTAAAGAAGGTGCAGAAATTGTTTGTAAGAAAGGATTATCTTTATACAATAAAGCCAAAGTCGAACCTGGTCAAGCAGTAGGTATCATTACAGCGCAATCAATTGGTGAACCGGGTACACAGATGACATTAAGAACATTCCACTTTGCAGGAATTGCAGAAAGAAACGTAACATTGGGTCTTCCAAGATTAATTGAACTTGTTGATGCAAGAAAGAAACCTGTTACTCCAACTATGGATATTTATCTTGATAATGAATCAAAGAAATCAAGAGAAAAAGCAATTGATGTTGCAAGAAACGTTTTGCAAACAAAAGTAAGTGCATTAATTTCTGACAGTGAAACCGATTATACCTCTCAAATCAAACTAATACTAAGTGCAAATAGGCTCAAAGAAAGAGGATGCACTGTTAGTGAAGTTGAAGCGGCATTACAATCAAACAAAAAATTCAAGATTGAAACAACCGGCGAATTGATCACATTGAAATTAGTTGATGAATCTGATGCCCCAACTGTTATTGCAATTAGAAATAAAGTACTCAATACCACTGTTAAGGGAGTTCCAGATATTGAACGTGTAACACTGGTTCAAAAAGATGATGAATGGGTAATTCAAACAACTGGTTCAAACATTGCCAAAGTACTCGAAGTTGCAGGAATTGACAAGAAAAATGTCAGAACAAACAACGTATTTGAAATTGCAGGAACATTAGGAATTGAAGCATCTAGAAACGCTTTGATTAATGAGCTAAATAACACTCTAGAAGATCAAGGTTTAGAAGTTGATAATAGGTATATCATGTTAGTATCAGATTTAATGTGTTCCAGAGGATACATGCAACAAATTGGTAGACATGGAATTGCTGGAACAAAAGACAGTGTACTTGCAAGAGCTGCATTCGAAATTACTGTTCCAACAATTGCACATGCTGCATTAGCTGGTGAAGTTGAACAACTCAAAGGTATTACTGAAAACGTTATTGTCGGAAGTATGATTCCAATTGGTAGTGGAACCGTCGACCTTTACATGCAAGTCAGCAAGAAGAAATGAGGACAATCAGTAACTAGTGATAAAAAATGGGCGACGAAATCTCTAATCTAATGAACAATAACAAAAATAAAGTCATTCTATTAAGACTACGAAACAACAAATCTGTACGTGGAAATCTACAAGACTTTGATATTCATATGAATTTGACCCTTGCTGACGCTGAGGACATTTCTGATAATAAAACTACAAAACTTGGAAAAATTCTTTTACGTGGTGATAACATCTTGGCAGTTTCATTGCCTGATGAAGAATTCTAATTTGAAAATACTCAAACATTAAATCTAAATTCAAATAAATTGTGTTTATGTTGATAATACCTTTAGTTCTAATGTTCCTTGCTCCTGCATTTGCAGAACAAATTCCGGATTATGATAATCCCTATGCCCCAATATTTACTGACAAATCAGTATATTCGTGGACAGACAAAATCAAGATGACTATTCTTGCTCCTAGCTGGAATACTGATAGACATTTGATTGATTCAATAGGAAATGGTCAAGATCATCCAATTAAAATTTCTACAGGAAGCAATTCACTTTCTCATTACAAATTTACAGAAAC
>JBHIUL010000038.1:6266-9771 GCA_042138315.1 Nitrosarchaeum sp. | reverse complement strand
TGTAATTCATCAAGCTGAAATGGATGGCGTTTTTGAAATCGTTGGAGGTAAGGGAGGACAATTTACTTATGAATTTGAAGCAGGACCAGTTGGTGTTCATCCATATCATTGTCATGTGATGCCTTTAGAAGAACATATTGTTCATGGATTGTATGGTGTTTTCATTGTTGATCCTAAAGACCCTAGACCACCAGCTGATGAAATGGTAATGGTCCTAAATGGATTTGATACTGATTTTGATACTGAAAATAATTTTTATGCTGCAAACACTATTCCTTTTTACTATCAACATCATCCTATCCAAATTAACACCGGTGAATTAATCAGAATTTATGTTGTAAATATGGTCGAATTTGATCCAATCAATAATTTTCACCTTCATGGAAATCTGTATCAATATTACCCAACTGGGACCGATCTAGTACCTTCATTTTACACTGATATGATAACACTATCTCAAACTGAGCGTGGAATAATGGAATTTCAGTATACATTTCCTGGAAAATATTTGTTCCATGCACATAAAGTTGAATTTTCTGAAAAAGGATGGGTGGGCTTGTTTCTAGTAAAAGACAATTCTACATCTTCTGAGGTTCAATATGGCAACTAACGAAAAAGTATCTAAAGTTAGAGTGATTGCTAGTGGGGTGATTCCTTTTGTTTTTGTAATTTTAATGATGGTCTATATTTTTGGTCCAGGCGCTGATTTACTTGATTTTGGAGTATCTCTTCCAGAAATTACTATTGAAAAAATTAATTTTGAAAAATCTGAAATTCATGTAACTGTCAGAAACACAGGTCCAATCCCAGTTGTAGTTGCAATGGCCGATGTAAATGATAGAATTCAACCTGCTACAATAGAACCTGACAAATTTTTAGAAAGATATGAAACTGCATTAGTTAGAATTCCCTTTGAGTGGAATACGGCTGAACCATATGTTATTGGTTTGACTCTTGATGATGGAACACGATTTGAAAGAACTGTCGAAGCTGCAGCACTAGCATTAAAACCAAATCTTGAATTCATGGCATTCTTTGCTATAATTGGAACTTATGTTGGAATCATTCCTGTTATGATTGGATTACTTTGGTTACCTTTTATTAAAAAAATTAGTAAAAACAAATATCATTTCTTTTTAGCTTTAACTGCTGGTCTGCTACTTTTCCTTGGAATAGATTCAATTGAAGAAGCATTTGATGTATCTTTTGAAAATCTAAATGGCAGCTTTAATGCAGTTTTATTGATTGCAACAACTGTTGTTTTATCTTTTCTTGGTTTGTATTATGCCTCTGAAAAATTAACAGGAAAAGCAGATTCACTAAAGATTTCAAAACCAGTAGCAATTGGTTTAATGATTGCAATAGGAATTGGACTACATAATTTCGGTGAAGGTCTTGCAATAGGTGCTGCGGTTGGCTTGGGCTCTATTGCATTTAGTACTTTTTTGATTGTAGGATTTGCTCTTCATAATACTACTGAGGGTTTAGCTATTGCAGCCCCCATGTCTCGTGGAAAATTAATGATAGGGAAATTGATATTACTTGGAATTATTGCAGGCTCTCCAGTTATTTTTGGTGCATGGATAGGTGGATTCTTTTTCTCTCCTCTATACTCTGTAATTTTTCTATCTATTGGAGCAGGTGCAATTTTTCAGGTAATTGTAATTATTCTAAAATGGATTAGAGATGAAGGAGACAAAAATCTATCAAGTGCTGCAGTTGTGTCTGGATTTTCGTTAGGTATGTTAATTATGTATCTTACAAGTATACTGATATAGTTAAATCGGTTCTGGATGTATTGTAATTACTGCATTATTAATCTGAGCCCTTATGACATGTTCTATTTCTGATGTCATATCATGTACTTTTTCAATGGATGACTCTTTGTCAAATGAACAGTCAATATCGATTTTGAGAATATTTTCAAAGTTTAGTGAAACTATACGTCCTATTTTTTTTATCTCTGTATATTTTTCTAATATTTCTCTTATTTTTTCTTCTGTTATTTTATCTTCTATGTTTAAATTTGTTGGAACTGCAAGAAATGGTTCGAGATGAATAGTCACGTGTTCTATTTCAGGTATGTTTTCTTGAATTTTTTGTTCTATCTCCTCTGATATCTTATGTGCAGAATACAAATTGATTTCTCTATCTACCATCACATGTAGGTTTGAGTATGTCTTTCCTTTGGTCTTGTGAGATATTATATTGTGAACTCCCTTTACACCATCTACGCTTTTTGCAATATCGTTAATCTTTGCATCAAGAGGTACATTCTTCCAATCTGGTTCAAAATGTGTAGTGATTATTGCATTTGGTATCTTGTTTTTAATGTTATTTTCAACCATGTTGGTAATTTCATGTGCTCTATCAAAACTTGTATCTCCTCTTAATGATATTGTGATGTCTGTAAATATTGTCTCACCTGATCTTCTCATTAAGACTTCTCCCACTCCTATTACTCCTTCAGTGTTTGTAACAATTTCTTTTACTTTTTTTACAAGTTTTGGTGATATGATGTCTGTTAGATCTAATGCTGTTTTGTGAATTAATTTCAGACTGAGAATTACTAAAAGTGCTCCTAGAATTAATGCTGCAACAAAATCTCCGTTATAGAATCCATATGATACTAGTATGATTCCTCCAATTGCAATAACTGTTGAACCTAGATCCATAAATGCATGATAAAAATCAGCTTTTAGTGTTGCACCTCCAATTTTTTTAATTGATTTTCGGAGAAGAATTATTCTGAAAATATCTATTCCTATTGTGTATAATCCTCCAACAATTGCAAAAATTCCTGGCAATACACTTGGTATGGGACTTTGTAATCTCTGAATTGATTCATACATGAAAAATATTGCTATTAGAAAAATTGCAATTCCACCAATTAATCCTCCAAGCGATTCAATTTTTCCATGACCATAGGTATGTTCTGCATCTGGAGGTTTGATTGCCATTCTAGCTGCTAGTAGTAGTATTACTGTGACGACACTATCCAGCAATGCATGAATACTATCTGTGACAAGAGCTAGACTGTTTTCTACTAAACCAAAAACTAATTCAACAATAAATGCAGAAAATATGGCTAATAATGAAATCTGTAAAACCTTTGTTTTTTGAACAAACATTCTATCTCTTAGCAACATCATGTATTACAAGTATTCTAAAGACAATTCATACGACATGATTATTTGTGATGATTGATAATTCATGTCATGATACGCAGAAATTATGCCTTTTTGCTTACTATTCTCACACTTGTATTATTGACTCCTGTTATATCCGTAGAAGCTGCTAGTAATCCTAATCTCTTTGTTTCATCTGAAAACTCTCAATTTAACAATCGTTTTTCTGGTTCTATGGTAGTTGAGGTAATAATCCGCGATTCAAATCTTCATGATACAGATCAAGGAAAAGGTGAACCAGATGTCACACTTAATGGAAAATCTTTACGAATGGTCCAATCTTCCGATGGTAACTGGTATGCATATTTTGCAAATGT
>JBHIUL010000038.1:4204-6166 GCA_042138315.1 Nitrosarchaeum sp. | reverse complement strand
GATGTAAAAATTCAATACAATGCTGGAGGAAATCCACAAAGTGTTGTTCTTCAATACGATGACAGTACAAACATCTCTGTGATTATGGATAGAGCACTATATCCGCAGAATTCAGAAGTTTTTCTAACTGTAAATGATTTTCAATTAAATCAAGATCCAACAGATGAAGATTCATGGACATTTAATATTAATTCTCCAACTGCTACTTTTTATCAGGCATTTGATAGTTCTGGTTCTAGTTCTGCTAACGGTAATGCTGGATTGGTAAATTTAATTCCACATCTATCTAATTTAGGTTTTAAAGATAATGGGAAACTCTCAATGGCATTAGGAAATATAATGAAATTAAAATATAATGATAAACAACCTAGTCTTTTTGTTGATGATGCAATACCTGGAAATCCGTTTTCACAAATTGTTACTTTGGTAGAAAATGGTCCAAATTCTGGAATATTTGACAGTGTGGATGATAGTAACAAATCTGTCATTGCAATTCTAGCTGATGCTCCAAGAGGTCAAACGGGACAAATAACATATAATCAAAAATCAACCTCTGTTCTTACAGGCTCTTCTACATCGTCCATTTCAATAAATAAACCCGTTTTGACTGTTGGTGATGTCTCTGCATTAAAACCTGGAACAAAATTTTCTGTAGTCCTTGTAGATTCTGATCAAAATCAAAATTCTGGAATACGCGATCATCTGGATGTTTTTAGAGATACCTCTCTTGTGCCAACAATTAAGATTGGAAATCCACTAACTCTTGCAAATGCAAACGATGTACGATTTCATTCTTCGGGTACAATTCTAACTGCTGGAGATACGTCCAATTCTTCAGTACCTGACAAAAATTCAGCAAGATTGTTTATTGACACATCTAATGTGGCTCTTAGTACTTTTAAGCAACTTTCATTAAATCTTGGAGTTTCAGCATCTAATTTACGTTCTATTATGATTGATTCATCCCTTCCTAATACTGATGGAACCAATTGGCTAAATTATGATTTCAGATCAATTGAGAAAGATTTTGGAATTACTGATTTTACTTCTACTTCAATAACACTTTCATTTACAACTCTAGGATCTTCCCCAATCACTATAGTTGATTCTGGTGATTTATCATCATCTAGTGGATTAATTCAACTAGATGATTCTGATATACAAGAATTATCTAGTAGAAGTGGAACTGTATATGTTGTAATAAATTTTGGTACTAGTGTAGGAAGTATTTCTGCTGAAACAAACAAACAACCAATAATTTTTGATTTGTTTTCATTTGGACTCTCTAATAATAATGACATCAATAATGCAATCTATAGATTTGAATTAGAAGAAACTAGTGTTAATTCATCAAAATTTATTGGCTCACTTGAATATGCTATAACCAATCAATTAAATATTTTAGATCCAGTTTTTATTAAAACAATAAGAACAATTGATGATGAAATTAAATTCATTATAACTAACAAATTAATTGGCGAAAAAGGAATTTCAATTTCTTATTCTGATTTAGATAAAGTTGGAGTAGTCACAACAACATCTACAAAATCTGATGTTTCTACTCATTCTGGCATTGTATATGCTGGCTCGTCTACATATAGATTTGGTCAACCAGTAACAATCACTCTCAAAGATCCCGATCTTAATTTGAAAAGTGATACTATCGATGTCTATTTAGTAAACAATGATCCAAATTCCCCAAATGTTGACACCGTTGGTAAAGATGGAAATATTTTGTTGGAGATTTTAATTAAAGATATTCGATATAAACGATGTACAATAAACAATATTGAATATGGTGGTTTGGCTTCTACAGGATTTACTTTAGTTGAAACTGGCCCTAGTACTGGTGTCTTTGAGGGAACATTCAAAATGCCTTCCCAAATTTGTAACAGATCTGGAACACAATTAATTTCTACTGCTGGAGGTAGTCTTGATGCAAAATATCATGATTCAAGAGAT
>JBHIUL010000038.1:2224-4104 GCA_042138315.1 Nitrosarchaeum sp. | reverse complement strand
GGATCTAATGTTGGGTTAGTTTCATTTACTGTTTTTACTCAAAATATTTCTAATTGGAAAGACAATGCCCGAAATTGGTCTTACTCTATCTCTGATTCTGAATTCCATGATGTATTAAAACAGATGATTAAAGATAGAATTATTGTATCACCAAAAGTAAGTTCAGCATCCCAAAAAGTCCCTGATTGGGTTAAAAATACTGCAACATGGTGGTCTAACGATCAAATTTCAGATGATGACTTTATAAAATTCGTTCAATACTTGGTCAAAAAAGGTATAATTTGAGCATAATCAGGTCAATTTTTATTTCATTGAATACATAAATACCCTCAAACCTGATTCCAAATGAAAATGAAGTCTGTGGGTTTCCTATTATTGCTAATGATATCGCTTGTATCTTATGGATTTAGCTTTGCATATGCACAACAAACTGCAGCAGATTGTACAGATGAGCAAATATTCCAAAATGGTGTGTGTAAAGATGTTGGATGTGGAGAAAATGAAGTCTACCAAAATAACGAATGTGTTAAAGTTACCACTAATTTGAAAAATGATTTGAATTTAAAAGCTGATAAAGCGATTTATGGTCAAGGTGGTGTAGTTACTGTTACCGGTCTTATAAAAAATTATGATAGTGAAACTTCAAGTGGTGATGTGGCAGTAATTGTTCGTGCACCTGATGGTAATATTGTCACAATAGATCAAATACATCCTAATTCTGATGGTTCATTTCAATTAAGTTTCAAAACTGATGGTCCACAATTTAAAATTCCTGGTGACTATAGCGTCTCTGCTAATTTTTCTGCATTAAAATCACAAATTATGTTTAAGTTTACTGGTGGTACTGGTAAAGTTGTATCTGGTGGCACTGGTTCTACTCCACAAACATGTCCATCTGGTCAAACTTTAGTTGATGGAAAATGTACTGTTAAACAAGTACTAACATGTCCATCTGGTCAAACTTTGATTAATGGAAAATGTACTGTTAAACAACCAGAACCAGAACCAGAACCAGAACCAGAACCAGAACCAACAGTTGTCTGTGGTAAAGGAACCACATTAGTTGACGGTGTTTGTAAAGTTGTAAAAGAAGATAAGAAACCAGGTGGTGCATGTCTTATTGCAACAGCTGCATATGGAACTGAATTAGCTCCTCAAGTGCAATTCCTCAGAGAAATCAGGGATAACACTGTAATGAGTACTGCATCTGGTATGGCTTTCATGAGTGGTTTCAACCAATTGTACTATTCATTTTCACCAACAATTGCTGATCTAGAAAGAGAACATCCAATGTTCCAGGAAGCAGTGAGAGCATTCATCACTCCAATGATTTCAACTCTTTCAATTATGACATTAGCTGAAGATGGTTCTGAATCTGAAGTATTGGCACTGGGCGTCTCTGTAATTGCCTTAAACTTGGGAATGTACATTGCAGCACCAACTGTCATTGGATTCAAAGTTCACAAACACTTGAAATCTAGAAAATAACTTGTAAGTTTTTCTTTTACATCTTTTAATCCACTCTCACATCTCAACATTTTTTATATCAGATTGAGTTAGCCGCTAAGATAGGAAAAGAAATATGAAAAACAATACAAAATTGCTTTTGATTGGGTCAATTTTGATATTCACTTTATTGCCCAACAGTGTATTTGCCCAACAACTATCTATGATAAAAAATCAAGACAGTTCTCTCATATTTCAATCTGATATGGATACTGACGGTGACGGCATTTCTGATTCTTCTGATTCTTGTCCAAATGATCCTGAAACTGTAAATGGATTTGAAGATCTAGATGGTTGCCCTGATGTAGTTCCATCAAACGATACTGACGGTGACGGCATTTCTGATTCTTCTGATTCTTGTCCAAATGATCCTG
>JBHIUL010000038.1:0-2124 GCA_042138315.1 Nitrosarchaeum sp. | reverse complement strand
CAAACGATACTGACGGTGACGGCATTTCTGATTCTATTGATCAATGCCCAACACAGCCAGAGACTGTAAATGGATTTGAAGATCTAGATGGTTGCCCTGATCTAGTATCCATTGATGAATCAAATTCAAAATCCAAAGATGATAATTCTATTTTACAGTGGACTGCTATTATTGCTGCTGGTATTACTGCAGCAGGTGCAATTGGCGCTGCAAAATTCAAAAAACACTCTTAGATTTTCTAATTTGATTTTTTTACACTTGTTTTAAGGCAAGTTTTAGATAAATAATGCAATTCTACTCAAATTCGCCCAAAAACCTACTTTAAAACAATCTAAAGTTAGAACTTTTACCAATAAACAAGGAATAAGTGATCTATGTTCTCTGATTATCTATAACCTCTTTTTAAAAATATATATTAATACCCAACAACTGTTTTCAAATTAGAATGAGTTCTAAACTTTCAGCAACATCTATGATATTAGCCATAATGGCATTGTCAATAATTTCAATAACTTCAATTCAACAGGATGCTTTTGCTCAAACTACAGGAATGTCAGTTTCAGCTACAGCTGCAGAAGGATCTAACGTCATATCAGTTAGTGGACAGACAAGATCACAACTTACAGATATAACATTTACAGTAATTTCTCCAAGTCTAAATGTAGTCAGTGTTGATCAAGTAAAACCAGATGCAAATGGTAACTTTGCTACAACATTCAAAGTAAATTCAATGTGGAAAGAAAGCGGATTTTATACAATTAAAGTAGAACAAAGTCCTCATGGCAGTTCATTGTATAAGATGACACTTCGTGTAGAAGTAGTTAACGGCAAAACATCACAAACAGATGTGACTCAATCTACATTAAAACCAGGATTTGTTGAAGTAAAGCCAACCGTAAGAAAAGGATTGGTAATTAAAGAAGCAAATTCAATGGCAGGATCTGATATAATTGCAATAATTGGAACCACGGATAGTGCAAATACTGTAACATTCAAAGTAATTGCACCAAATGGCAATGTTATTGTTGTTGATCAAGTCGTACCTGTTCTAGATGCAAAAGGTAACTTCCTCAAAGACATCAAAACAGGTGGTCCTTTATGGAAGCAAGATGGTCAGTACACAATTGTAGCCCAACAAGGTGACGATCCTAAATACAAGTATTCTATTGAAGTTGGAATAAAAGATGGCGTTGTAATTCCAGAATTTGGTACAATCGCAGTCATGATACTCGCAGTAGCAATTATCTCAATAATTGCAGTCTCTGCAAAATCAAGACTAAGCATTATGCCAAGATACTAAATCCACAACTTTTTTCAATTTTTAAATATACATAAATAGAGATGGGTTCAATTCGCAAATAAGATGAACAACCATAAATCGTTACTACTATTGGCCGTTTTGACTGTGGTTGGTACTCTAACTATGTCATCAGCATATGCTCAAGCATGTGTGGGTTGTCAAGAAGCAGATGGTGGAAGAGCAGCAGCAAACAAAATGTTGCTTTTAGATATTCCGATATCTGTTTGGACAGATAAAACAACCTATGATCATAATGACAAAATTACAGTATACGGTAGAGTAGCAAATATTTCTGGATCTCCAGTAACAGTTACTGTTGTGAGTCCACTAAATTCTGTCATCACAATTGCTCAGATTGATGTTGCTAGTGATGGTAGTTTTGAAACGACTCTCAATACACAAGGTGAGTTATGGAAATACAATGGTGCATATACAATCAAAGTCAACTATGGATCTTCTCAAAAAAGTAACAAAGTACTTGTTGAATTAGTTGGTGAATCTTCAACCAAATCTGACAAGTGTGGTTCTTCAGAGATTTATCTAAAGGGCGACTACTGTGTACCATATAGTATTACAGGTGGAGTTGTAACCGGCGCAAGCATCAATAATAATGATAAATCAATTATCATTAAAATTAATGCAAATGCAGATGGAACATTCACATTTACCCCAGAAAAATCCATCCTTGATGGTATCTTCATGGTACTAGTAGATGGACAAGAATGGGATGATGTGGAAATTAACAACAACAAAGTTACAGTAATGTTCCCAGCAGGTACTGAAAAAATCGAAATAATAGGTACCTTTGTAATTCCAGAATTTGG
>JBHIUL010000037.1:0-9788 GCA_042138315.1 Nitrosarchaeum sp. | reverse complement strand
TTCATGATGATGATCTAGATGGTATTATCAATGATCTTGATTCATGTCCTCTAGTACCAGAAGATTATTTGGGCATAATTGACGGTTGCCCCAATTCTTAGAACATATCTTTGTTTTTAAAACATATGCGATAATAATTTAATATGATCGATATGAAAAATCAAAACAATTACAATGCTTCCAAAATTTTCCAGTAGGGCTTTTCTTGCTCCGATGGCAGGTGTGAGTGATCCTGCTCTTAGATTACAATGTAAAAATATGGGTGCAGGTTTAGTTGTAACTGAGTTTACTAGTATTCATAGTATAATTGCAAAAGAACAACAATTAAAAGAAAATAAAAAAACTATTCAGGAATTTTTAGAATATTCTGACAAAGAAAGACCACTATCTGTTCAATTATTTGGCTCTGATCTTTTAGCATTAGAAAAAGCTGCAAAAATTGTTGAACCATTTTTTGATATAATTGATTATAACATGGGTTGTCCTGCACCACATATAACACAACAAATGGCTGGTGGTGCCCTTTTACAAGAAATCAATCTAACTCAACAAATTTTTAGTACTCTAGTTAATGCAGTAAAAAAACCTGTTACTCTAAAAATTCGATCAGGTGTTACTGATGCAAGTAGATACCTTTTCAAAGAAATTGCACAAATTGCAGAAGATGAAGGAATACAAATGATTACACTACATCCAAGAACTGTCACTCAAGGTTACTCTGGTAATGCCGATTGGAAAATGATCAAAGAACTCAAAGAAATTTCTAATATACCTATAGTTGGTAACGGTGATATAACAACTCCTGAAGATGCTAAAACCATGATTGATCAAACTGGCTGTGATTATGTTATGATTGGTAGAGGTGCAATGGGCAATCCATTTTTGTTTGAACAAATTAACGATTATCTGAAATCTGGAACTTACAAACAATATACAATAAAAGATAAACTAGATTCTTTTTTTGAATATCTTGATCTTACTACCAAATACCACATAAAATTTTCAAACATCAAAGGTCAAGCAATGAGATTTACTAAAGGAATGAAAGGCGGAGCAAAATTACGTCCAAAAATATCTGCAACAAAAAATATTCTAGATCTAGAAAAAATCATGAATAATGCATATGGCTTATTTTGATAGTTATAATTCAATATTTTATACTTACAAATTTTAGCTATTTTTTATTATGTCCATACATGTGTATGTTTTTAGCATATTTTAGTAGCTAATATTTAACCAAATTGGATTATTTTTATATATTTTGAGATGATAATAGAAACATGATAATGCGAGATGGATAATCATGGCAGTAGCATTTGTTCTCATAAACTGTGAACTTGGTTCTGAAGAATCAGTAATTTCTGAATTAAAATCAATAAGTGGTGTCACTGAAGTACATGGCGTATTTGGTGCTTATGATATACTTGCAAGGGTAGAATCAAAAGAAGTTGAAACATTAAGAGAAACTATAACTTGGAAGATTAGAAAAATATCAAAAATCAGATCAACCCTAACTTTGATGGGAATAACGGGTCAGGAATAAAGTGAGCAAATGACAAAAGCATATGTTCTCATAAACTGTGAACTTGGTTCTGAAAAAAGTATAATTTCATCACTAAAAACAACTGAAAATGTTACTGAAGTACATGGTACACTTGGTCTTTATGATATTATTGTAAAAATTGAAGCAGACTCTGACGAAAAAATTCAAAAAACTGTCACAAATGTTATCCGTAAAATGCCTAAAATACATTCTACTATAACTCTGACACGATCAGAAAGCGAGCATCTATTTCAAACATCTGAAAAACTTATTGGATTGATGCTTGGTACAAATAATGTTCAAGCATACGTAGTTATCCATAGTGATAAAGGTGAAGAATATTCAGTTTTAAAAAATTTAAGTCATA
This sequence comes from Nitrosarchaeum sp., assembly GCA_042138315.1. Classification (GTDB taxonomy): domain Archaea; phylum Thermoproteota; class Nitrososphaeria; order Nitrososphaerales; family Nitrosopumilaceae; genus Nitrosarchaeum. The sequence goes on along the minus strand of JBHIUL010000037.1, from coordinate 7,878 downwards.
TTCCAGAAGTAAAGGAAGCTGATGTAGTATTTGGTTTTTATGATATTATCTGTAAAATTGAAACCTCTAATCACAAAGTATTAGAAAATATAGTTACAAAGGCTATTAGGAAATTGCCACATGTTCGAACTACTATGACATTAAATATTATCACAGAACAAGAATCTTAAAACTTTACAATTTTAATAACACTAGAATAACATTTTTCACACAGTTCAAGTTTATCATATGCTTTTGTTTTTGTTTTATTAAGGCAAATATCACACACTGAACAACAATCATCACACAAAATAACTGGAATCTCTAATCCTCTCTCAAAATTCATTGAAGATATGATATTCCTATTATCATGTTTACATCCAAAAATGTATCGAGTTTTTATTGTCATAATATTATTTAGAACTTCTAATTTATTACCTAATTCCATTTATTTTAAAAATTTGTTTAATTTTGACTCTAAATATGAATAAATTTACGTAAATATTGGTTTTGTCATATTGGTTTGATATGATGTCGTTTTATGAAAATATTATTTTTCAAGAATTTGAATAATCTTGAAAGCTAATCTATCTATATTCACATTTGGTTCTGTTGTGATTAAAAGAATACTATTTTCAAGTGGAAAACTCATCATGACTAATTTTTCACGTCGTGAAGCTGAATATTTCACTGCACCCATAGAAAAATCAAAATTTTTTCTAGTTGATACTCTATATGCCAATTCTCTGAATATTTTTTGTTGATCTTCTTTTTTTTCAAATGGAATGATTTCTTCTTTGAATTTACCTTTTATCAAATTCCCTTCAATGTCTACAAATCCCGCAAATCTAATATCTTGCTCCTCAAAAATTTCATCTAACTTCTGTTGATAATATTCATCTTTAATCTCATCATGCATTACTTGATGTATAATACATGGAAGTAAAAATACCTCGCTACTGTTTAGCCTTTGTAAATTAATTTATCACACGTTTTGCTTTTTTAACCTTAAAATTCGATTGATTAGATATGAAATCAATTAAATTTTCTAGATGTAAAATCACTTGCTTTTATACTTAGATTGTAATTACTGACTATCCCTTCAACAAACATGTCCCCCAAAGGGATCCTAACTGAGAGGACAAATGTTATCCTCTCAGTTAACTGTATTATTTTTTGAATTTTTTATTTTTTTTAGAATCTTCATTTCTTGATGCTTTGCGTTCTTTACGAGTTGTAAGTACACCTTTAACTATTATTGGTAAAGATGCTCCAAATAAAATAATTACATATTCTTTTGGAATCTCAGAAACAGCTTCTTCTGCAGTTTTTATCGAATCCCCTGATGTAACAATTATTTGAAAAATTATAGTTGGGATAAACCAAACACATAATCCTAAAATAAGCCAATATAGTCCCTTCAATGATTTTTTATTTTTAGACCACTTTATAATTTGAGGCCTCTTAATTCATCAAATTTTATTTTAAATTATTGTTATAATTATAAAATAAAATAATTAGAGGGCTTCCGTTCCTCTCTTTTTTGATGCAATATTTAGAACATCATCAATTGTAGATATAGTAATTATTCCGTCTCCTGCTTTTCCTGAGAACGCTGCATCTGAAATTGCCTTGACCACTGCTTCTACTTTTGAATCGTCTATTATTGTACTGACAGTTGCAACTTTATTGAATTCTGCAACAAAAGTACCTGTTCCTCTTCCACCTCTGATAGTTTGTCTTTGGCCGGAACCCCTACCATTTCCTTCTAATATGGTAAATCCACCAACTATGTCTTTGATTGAATCAGAAACTGGACCTATTTTGTCAACTTGAATAGTTGCCTCAATTCGTTTCATTTGTTTTTCTAAATTTTTACTATTTAAAAAAGATCATATGTTTTTTTTAAAATTTTATGTTACAATACGATCAATTGGTTATATCATTATCCTCTGACCTTTTTAGTATACAAACAAAGTTGATTTATGAAAAGTGATGAAAAAAGATCGCATAGACTCAATTATCTTTTAAAATATTATTTGAGTAATCCTAAAGAGTTCGATCTGTATCAAAAAGCAAAACAAATGGGTGTGTCTGATTCTACTGCAAAAGACTACATTAGGACAGTGATAATTCAAGCTCAAAAAATTTATTCTAGATGATCATGTTTAATCAAAAAGTATGATTTCATACATTTGATTTTGCCTTAATTTTCTGTCCAGATAATATTTGAGCCTAATTTTATTAATTTGTAGTAATCTTAAACAAGGTAACTTCATAAATAATCTAATAGGAGAATAAAACACGCATGACTGATCCACTTATTGATGATGTTAAGGCATTATTAAATAAAGAAAAAGGTGATGAACGTATCTTAAAACAAATCTATCGAGCTTGTGAAAATAATGAAGTAATTAGTAATTATGAAAGGAACTATGTTAGAACATTAGCAGAAAAATATCTTGGCAGATTACCTCCGTCTGAAGAACAACCTGTTGAAACAAAACCTGACATTCCAGATGTAGTATTTTTAAAAACACCTCCGAAAAAAAATATTGAATCATTTTCTTCTAAACAAAGTAGAGGAATTACATCAAAATTAAAAAATCCAAAAATACTGTTAGCTGGAAGTTCTTTAATTGTAATCTTAATTGTATTTGGAATATATTCTACTGGAGGTTTTTATGTTGAATCTGATGATTCTCAAATAACTCCTGTGGATACACCACCTACATCCCTTTCAATAAAAACTGATTTGTCTACATATCAAAAAGGTGATATTATTTCAATTAGTGGAACTTCCAATACTTCTGGAAAAATAAATATTTTGATCGAGAATCAAAATGGTCAATTAGTATGGTCTGAACAATTATCTGTAAAAAGTAATGGCAAGTTTTCTACATTGGCAATTGCTGGCGGTTCTGGATGGGATAAATCCGGTACATTTACAATAAAAGTAGATAATAATTCAGAAGTAAAATCAAAAACATTTACATTTAAAGCATAATTTTTTCAAATTCCTTCCAATGAGAATCCACCATTTCTCTTAATTTTTCTATGCTAATTTCTTCCATGTATTCACGGTAAACAATGAATTTATTTTGTTTACTTGAATTATCACCGTAAATATCTGTTGTATTTTTTGGAATTGCTCCTGCTTTCCATTGTTTCATTTCAAAAACCCAAATAGCTGAATCTGGATTTAAAAAATCTGTATCATCACATCCAACAATATACAAATAACATTTTGTTGCTTGATTTAATTTCTCATGTAATTTTTCATATGCAATCATTTGGCCTTTTGCAATATTGATCTTATCGTTATGAAATCCCTTGAACTCAAGTATGATGAAACCTCCATTATGCTCAATTAGCCAGTCTATATCTGTCCCTCCAGAGGCTATCATACCATGAACTATTAGATCCCCTAGTATCTCTCTCCCACGAGTAAATTCTACCTCATCAAAAATTTGATATTTCGCTTTGGCACTTTTTTTAACATTTTGTTGTACATTTGGGTTGTTTTGAATAATTTTTTCTTTATCATAAAATATGTCAATCAAATCTTTAGTTTTATCTACCACTGAATGTGATTTAGTGCAGTTAATGATAAGATAGTTTGTAAAATTAAGTGAAGTTATAGTATTTTTTTATATTCTATCTGCAAAGATATTCTCCACTTGTACCTTTGTATAAAATAAAGTAGTCTTCTGAATTTTTACGCTCTTTTTTTGCACTTAAAGCATCTTGATACATTTCAAAATGTTCTATTAAGTACAATTGATTGTCTGAATCTGCAAAATAATCTATCCCAACTAAATTAAATCCATTTTCAGGAGTTAATTTTATTTTTTCATTTTCAAGTATATCATTAGTCAATTTTAATTAAATTTTTTTATGATTAATTTGAATATGTGTATTATTACTGATCATATATCATTAGATTTTTTTCTTCTAACAATGAATGTAGGTTATGAACAGAACGATATACGTCTGATTCCTTTTTTGCACCTGTACAAACTAGCTTTCCTGATGCAAATAACAATATCACTGTTTTTGGATCTAACATCCTGTGAATTAATCCTGGAAATTGTTCTGGCTCATACATACTTCTTGGTAACGTTCTAGCTGCTTTTTCTAAGTGAATTTTGCCACCTAAGTTGATTGCTGCAACAATATTTTGAACTGTGATTACAGCATCGTTTTTAATTTTGATTTTACCTTTTCGTAGTTTTTGAACAACTGTGTTAACTGCTTTAATTGCCATGTCTTCTGATTTTGCACCGGTACATACCATTTTCCCAGTTCTAAAAATCAATGTTGCAGTTCTTGGATTTTGTAATCTAAATACCAATCCTGGAAATTGTTCAGGATGATATTCTGTATCGGGAAATTTTTCAGTTATTTCATTAAGATCAATTTTTTGGTCTACTGATGCAGAAGCAACTACATTTTCAACACTAACGATAGGCTTTGTTTGAGGCATGTCGACGGACTTTAAATAGGCCCTTTATATATACTAGTCCAGTTTTTCAGTTTCCAATATGATATCAGTGATGTCCAATCCATTGATAGCGATATTCTTCATCAATGATGTCAGTTACAATGTCTTTATTTTTTATCTTTATTTTTGATAATTCAAAATCAAAAAATCCTAATTGCCCTTTGCATGGAATTGGAATTCTTAATGATTTTGCATTTTTTAACATGAATCCAAAAGTTTTAGTGTGAAAATTTTTAGAAGCAAAATGTAATTTTTTATCTGTATTGATTTCTTTAATTGAATCATATTTTTTTACATCGTATAGTTCAACTTTGCCTATAATTGCACCTGTTACAAATTTTTTATTCATCTTTAATCTTTTAGCATCATTGATCTTTATTTTTAATGGAGCATGTACTAAAAATTCTCCACGAAAATTAGTATTCCAGTTTCGTAATTCAATAATTTTTTTACCTGAAATTATTAAATCTGCAAATGGTTGGGATACTGAAAGGCATTTCAAGATTATTCGGTAGCAGCTTTGATCAATTCGCCAAGATTTTTACCTCTACCTTCAGGCAAATTTGTTATTCCACCATTCAAACTCTGTGTTACTATACCTTTACTTGCAAGAATATTTACAGCCATCAATGAGGTATTTCCTGCCATGCATACTAGTAATGATTTGCCCTTGACTCCTTTTAGATCTACACTTAACTCTTCAGGAATTTGCTGCGTTGCTAAAAGTTGGTTAATAGTTCTTGCCTTTGGTATTGATATTTTTGATTTATCTACTCCGAGAGATTTTGCAATTACTTCTATTCCTTCTTCACGAGGTGTGTATTGTGTATGAACCCAAATTATTCTATCATATTCGTTTACATTTGATACTGCCTCTTGTAGGGATATCTGAGTTTTATTTTGTTTCTTTGACATTTCTTCTAGATTCTTTTTGTATTTTTGAATTCCATCGGCAATAATTATGACGAATTTTTTACCAGCTCCAAAGTTTGCCATTTGCATTGCTGCATAAAGTGCCAAAGCACTACTTTCACCAATATCATGTCCCTTATCTACAAAAAACTTTAGAAGATGCTTTGCATGATCAAAATCTATCTCATATTGTCCTGCATATGTGTCTGGTTTGTATAATTTCAGGCCTGATGCCTTGTCTTTGGTTCTAATCCCTGCCACATCTTGACCTGTAGGAGGAAAGACTACGTGGACTGACTTTTTTCCATATTTTTCAGATATGTATTTGCTTAAACCTCCTGAAGTACCACCTGTGCCAAAAGCACAAACAATTCCAAAATCTTCGAGTGAGTATCCTTGTTCCTGTAATTGTTGGTCTATCTCTACTGCAGTAATTGATTTGTGAGTATCTATGTTCAATTCATTATCATATTGTTCTGGGCAGAAACAACCGTAAATCTTGGCAAGAAACTTTGCCAAGTTTATAATGTCTTGAGCAGCTAAAAGTGATTCAATTTCAGAATTTGCTTTATCAAAAATAGCAGGATCAAATCCAAGTTCAGATAACTGTGAACGTATATTGGCTGCAGTTGCTTTTGCAGCTAAAATATTTGGATTGTCTTTCATTCCAGGAGCTGGACATACGTCCATATCAAGATCCATTATCCGAATATTCTCATTTCTTAATTCTTTGAAAACTCCTTCCTGAAGTTTTCTTGATACAAGTGAAACTACTGTTAATCCAAGCTTCGATAATTGTCCTAATGCAATTCCAAAATTTCCAGAAGTTGCCTCGATAATTGTTTGTCCACTTTTCAATTTTCCTGTGCTTATTGCATCATGTATGATATGTACTGCAGGTCTGACTTTAATCGAACCTGTTAGTAAGTTAGAATCAAATTTTCCAAAAACTTTCAAATCATTGTTATCAAGATTTATTTTGTAAATTTCTTTTGCACATTCTTTCAAATCTTTAGTTATGTCAATTAATGGTGTTGCATTGACAACCTTTGTTTTTCCTTGGCTTTCTTCCAAGTGGGGTATTTTATTCCATATTTCATGCTCAAAACGCTCAAGCAGAACGCTATCTACATTGTTTCTAGTCTCTTCTGTCAATCTTTCTCTAAATTACACTCTAATGAAGCTCATATAAAATATCTGATGAATCGTTAAACCTCTTTTTGAATTGTTCTGGATAGGATGTATTAAAAAACAATAATCCTCATTTTGTGCTTTTATGTTAAATTTGGCTTTAATTCTATTATCTTCTTGTAATCCACAATAAAATTGATAGTCCAATCGTTTGTACAATATTGATTGTAAATAGATAATGAGCTATCATATCTGCAGACTTCATAAGTTCTGAATTATGCATGTATAGTGTTGCCCAAAAGATCACAATTACTATATTTTGAATAATTAATAATGTTGCAACTAATACTAATCCGAGAGTATAGTATGATCTGATTAATCTCATGTTTTGTACATATGTTGTAACGGTTATTGCTAACAGTACAACATTTATCAGAGCTGCAATGACTGCAGCAATCATAAAATCAATCATGTTTAACTCTAATACAATAAGTTAATTTACTTTGTTCCAATTTTTTCCATAATTTCCATTAGTGTATTTTGGTTATCTTTCATTATCTGTGTTAAATTGTAAGTTGCTCCATAATCTTTTTCTTCTTTAACTATTAATTCATTTTTTGTTAAAATATTGACATGATGAATTACTGTTTTATGATCAAGATTTAGTATTGTTGAAATTTTATTTGCATTTACAGGCATTGTTGCAAGTAAATTTAGTATTTTTGCTCTATTTATGCCGCCTCTAGTACCTGCAATTACTGACCAAAGTATCATCTTGAATCTTGGATCATCTTTTGAATTGTTTCTTCCTGTAATGGAATCAATAAAGTGAAAAATATTTTTTGGACTTGGGTGATAAAAAGAAAATGTTGGAAAACTAACATTAAGCATAAACATTAAGAAAAAAATCAATCCCTGATATAAAAACTAGAATTCTACTTGTAGAATTGTATATTTATTTAAAAAAAAGATTATTGGGAAGACAAATCTGCATCCCCAAAGAGAACACCAAAAGTTTTGCACCAAATCAGAACTTTGTTATATTTTTCAAGGTCTGTTTTATCTGGAATTTCATAATTTTGATTTCCATTATTTGCTTTTAGTTTGCCAAGATTGACAAAATCTGATGCTTTGTTATCTGTAGATAGATATACATACAAATCAGGACCGTTTGTAGCTTTGAAATTCTCTAATCTCAAAATATTATTTCCATTCTCTAGTGGGATTGTTTTTGCAATTCCTTGAGCATCGTGAATTCCATCACCTACACCTACAAATGTACCTGAATAGATCTGTCTGGCTTTCTCTTCCATCATGGCTTTCTCTTCCATCATGGCTTTCTCTTCCATCAT
>JBHIUL010000036.1:1615-9831 GCA_042138315.1 Nitrosarchaeum sp. | reverse complement strand
AAATATGATATTCCTATAATTGGATGTGGTGGAATATCTACATGGGAAGATGCAGTGGAGTTTATTTTGGCAGGCTCTTCTGCAATTCAACTGGGAAGCGCAATTGGTGATAACTGGATACATGTTTTTAATGATATTAATCATGGAATACTTCAATACATGAAAAGAAAAGGATATTCAAAAATAAATGAGATGGTGGGTCTTGCAAAGAAATCTTAATCATACAAAAATTTGTATTGTTGAAAAAGTGATTGATGAAACACCTACTGTTAGAACTTTAGTTTTTTCAGATGAAATACTGTCTGCTGTTTTACCTGGACAATTTGCAATGGTTTGGATTCCTGGAATTAATGAATTACCTATGAGTGTGATGATTTCTCCAGAATCTGGTAAAGCAGCTTTTACTGTACGAAAACATGGAATCGCATCAACTGGACTGTTTAATGTTAAAGTGGGCCAACAAATTGGTGTTAGGGGACCATATGGAAATTCTTTTGATTTAAAACAAGGAAAACTTTTGCTTGTTGGTGGTGGAACTGGTCTTGTTCCGATGATGAGATTGCTAACTTTTGTTAAACCTACTGATGATGTTACTGTTCTTATTGGTGCAAAATCTAAAAATGAAGTCTTCTTTGAAGATTTGGCAAACAGTCTACTGAAAAACAATTCTCACCGTGTAATTGTTACAACTGATGATGGAACTTATGGTGAAAGTGGCTTTGTTACAACAATGGTTGAAAAACTAGTCAACGAAAATCATTTTGATGGAGTGTATACGTGCGGTCCTGAAATAATGATGTACAAAACTGTACAATTGGCCCATTCTAAAGGATTGTTTGTCCAAGCCAGCCTTGAGCGTATGATGAAATGTGGTGTCGGAATCTGTGGAAGTTGTTGCATTGGTGAAGACTTGGTTTGTAAAGATGGCACTGTTTTTGATGGTGATCATTTATTATCAAATAAGGAATTCGGTCATTTTCATAGAAATAAGGCTGGAATTTTAGAAAATTATTAAGTTTGACCAGCAAGGTTTAAAATAAATCATGAAATTATTGCCTTGAAGAGCATTGGGTAACCCGAAAATCGTTTTAACTGCCGATCGTACATTGATGTCCCCATATCGTGGTTTGTCATTAGCTACATTTTTTGGATGTGCTCCTGCAGTTGATCCTAATCGTGATAAAAACAGCTTTTTGTATAAAATTTTAGGAAATCAAGTAACTCCAAAATTTTTATTTGATTTTATTTGCAATTATATTCCTCACACTAACGGCGTAGCAAATTATGCTCCATATGGATTACGAAAAGTAGAAGCAGGTTTACTGCGAGATGGTTTTAGACGTGAAGATGTTGTTGTTGCACATCCTGATCACATTGAACAATTTATCGGTCCTGATACTGAAGTTGTAGGTACATATGAAATGGATCCATTGGGAATGGGTCCTGTAACAATGACTTTTACTTATGGTAGAAAACAAACTTCGTATGATGAATTTTACAATACCGAACTACATCATAGAATTAAAGCTGCAAAACTAAAGACAGGAAGTCATGCAAAAGTTATTTCTGGTGCTTCTGGAACTTGGCAATACAATTATGATCCGGAAAAAATTGAAGAGTTTGGCATTTATGCTATTTTAGAAGGAGAACTTGGAGGTATTGCTCCTGAAATTGATGGGCATGCTGGTAGATTTTTCAATTATTTAATTAACGGTGATTTTGAAAATATGGATCCTTTTAGAAAACGTAGTGACTTTAAAGTAAACATAAAAGAATTTGAAAGAAATGGAAAAAAAATCCATGGAAGATTTGTAAATTTCTGGGACAGACCAGATTTAGATGAAATTCCAGAAATTGTAGAACCAAGTATGCATGGAATGGTTGAAGTGATGCGTGGTTGTGGAAGAGGTTGTAAATTTTGTGATGTTACATTAAGATCATTGAGATATTATTCTCCAGAAAAAGTCAAACGTGAAATTGAAGTTAATATCAAAAAAGGAGGTGCAAAGTCTGCTTGGATACATAGTGATGATATTTTTGTTTATGGCATGGACCCTAGAACAGCTAAAGGAATGGAGCCAAACCGTGAAGCTCTTGAAGAACTATTCACTGCTATCATGTCTACTGGTGTAGGTCATACCAATCCAACACATGGTACTTTGGCAGGTGCAATTGCCGACGAGAAGCTAATTCCAAATCTTTCAAGAATCATAAAATCTAGTCCTGATAACATGATTGGAATTCAAGCTGGTTTTGAAACTGGAAGCTTGAGATTGATTGGAAAATATGCTGATAGAAAACTTGCTCCATATGATCCAAGTGAATGGCATTGGGTAGTAAAAGAAGGTGTAAAAACTTTGAATAAGGATTATTGGATTCCAGCATTTACTCTGATTATGGGTCTTGATAACGATGAACAACCTGAAGATTCTTGGGATACAATTCGTCTAATTACTGAACTAGAGCATGAACAACCAGATTCAATGTTCACTGCTACTGCACTTACATTTGTTCCAATTGGATTGTTGGAAAAATCTGATTTCTTTAACATTGGAAACGAGATGACTCCTGCACAATTAGGTGTGCTCTATAAAACTTGGCAGCATAACTTCAAGTATGGAATACAAAAATTCATGACCAAAACAGGTGCAAAAGGTCCACAGAGATATTTCTTTAATGCTATTGCACGATCTTTGGGTGGCATTCCTTTAGGTGCCATGGAAAGATATGCACGCAATAAGAGTAAAGAACACGAAAGAGTTATTGAAACTATAAAGGCAAAATACTGGTAATCATACAAATACATAAATTTACTATTTCATCTAAATAACATATGGCAACTCACGGTTCACTTACTAAAGCAGGTAAAGTAAGAGGACAAACTCCAAAAGTTGAAGGAAGAAAAATAGTTGGTACAAATTCTAGTCTTAGAAATAAAAGTAATTTTAAAAAACGATTTGAATTAGGCCGATTTCCAGGACAAAATAAACCTGGCCAAAGAAGAAAGAGACGTTAATTCAAAACTATTTCAATAAAGTTATCTTTTTGCGATCATTTTTCAAAACAATAACATTATAAAGTACTAGTACCGTACCATACGGTATGGTGGAAGATTTAAGATTAGATAGTTTAGAGGGCGTAGGTCCTGTAACTACTAGAAAATTATCTGACGCAGGAGTACACAATGTTATGGATCTTATCGTAAGAGGTCCTGTGGAAATTGCTGAAATAACTGGAATGGAAAAAGATACTGCAGAAAAAATTGTCAACAAAGCAAGACAACATCTAGTTGAAACTGGATTGATTTCAAGAGACTTTGTTACAGCAAGTGAAGTCTACAAACGCAGACAAGATATTGGTAAAATTACAACTGGCACTAATTGTCTTGATACATTATTTGATGGTGGTCTTGAAACACAAGCTCTTACAGAAGTTTATGGTGAATTTGGTTCAGGTAAAACTCAATTTGCACATACACTTGCTGTGATGGTTCAAAAACCAAAGGCAGAAGGTGGATTAGACGGTGGTGTTTTGTATATTGATACTGAAAATACTTTCAGACCTGAAAGAATTGTATCTATTGCACAAGCACATGAAATGGATCCAGAAAAAGTTCTTGATAGAATAATTGTAGCACGTGCATATAACAGTGCACATCAAACATTAATTCTTGAAGAAGCAGGTCCTGTAATTGAAGAAAACAATATCAAATTAATTGTTGCAGACTCTGCAGTTGGATTGTTCCGTGCTGAATATTTGGGTAGAGGCACATTGTCAAACAGACAACAAAAACTAAATCACTTTGTTCACATGTTGGCTAGGATTGCAGAGACTTACAATTGTGCTGCAATTGCAACAAACCAAGTCATGGCATCCCCTGATGTTTTCTTTGGTGATCCAACTCGTCCAATAGGTGGAAATGTAGTTGCACATACTAGTACCTACAGAATCTACTTTAAGAAATCAGGTAAGAAACGAATTGCACGAATGGTAGATAGTCCTCATCATCCTGAAGAAGAAGTACTCTTTGCTCTTGGTGAAGCAGGAGTGATGGATATTGAAGATGCAGAAAAAAAGACAACTAAAAAGACAAGCAAAAAAGTAACTAAAAAAGAAAAAGAATCTGAAACAAAGGTTGAATCTGCTGAATCTGAAACAAAGGTTGAATCTGCTGAATCTGAAACAAAGGTTGAATCTGGCGAACTTGAGACAATTCAAGCTACAGAGGATATAGACACTGATTCTGATGATTTAGAATCACTAGAAGAATAAATCTTCTTTTTATCTTTTATTTTTCTTATTTATTTTGATAAATTTATTTAAAACAATCATAGAAAATCCAAAGAATTGATTAAATTATCATGTCCTGCTGTTATGGTAATGACTGAATATGTATATTTCAAAAATATGGTGATCATATCATGATAGATCTTTATCGCTTACTGCCAGAAGAAATGGAAAAAATGGTTATAGATATGGGGCAACCACGTTACCGTGCAGATCAAATTCTTTATCCTCTTTACTATAAATTTCCAAAAAACATCTCTGATCTAAAACAATTACCAACTACAATGCGTGATAAATTAGTTGCAGATGGATATACTGTTGGCTCTACAACTGAAACTCATCGAATCGTAAGTGCTGATGGAGACACCACAAAATTACTCCTTAGTCTTGCAGACGGTACTCCTGTTGAAACTGTTCTCATACAATATGAACCTACTAAGATTGGCGGTCACCCAAGATCAACTATTTGTGTCTCAACTCAAGTTGGCTGTGCCATGCAATGTATTTTTTGTGCAACTGGGCAAATGGGATTTGAAAGAAATCTAAAAGCAGAAGAGATTGTTGCACAAGTAATTCACTTTGCTAATCTGCTTGGACAGAGAGGCCAACATGTAACTAATTTAGTTTTTATGGGAATGGGTGAACCACTTGCAAATTATGATGAAACAATACGTGCAGTTAGATTGTTAACACATCCAAGAGGTTTTGGAATTGGACAAAGAAACATTACAATATCTACAATTGGAATTATCCCTGCAATCGATAGACTTGCAGAAGAAGATCTACAAATTGGACTGGCAATATCATTGCATGCCCCAAATGATTTATTGCGTAAAAAACTAGTTCCAACAGCTGGACCTCATTCTGTAGAAGAACTAATTGCAGCTGGTAAACGATACTTTAAGCGGACTGGAAGACGTGTTACATTTGAATATGCATTAATTGAAAATGTTAATGATTCCCCACAAATTGCAATGGAACTTGCAGATCTATTGGATGGTAACGGATCTCATGTTAATCTAATTCCGATAAATCCAACGGCTGGAAATTTTCAGCGACCATCAAAAAAAAGTGTACTTGATTTTGAAAGAATATTGCTAAAAGCCGGTGTTAACTGTACTGTCAGAGTTGAAAAAGGCTCTGAAATTTCTGCTGCATGTGGACAACTTAGAACCGATATTATTGGATAATCCTGTGTTTTCAGTCATAAGTGTTAAAATAGGGCTATTGGGAAAACACCTCAGATATGGCAACTAAGAAATCTCATGGTCGTTCACATGGATTTAAACACAAAGCAAGAGCTGTAATGACTAAAACTGCTCCTAGAGGTGTGTCTTTCCTACTTCGTGAATATCATGAAGGTGAACAGGCTCTGGTCATTATCGATCCTAGACAACATAAAGGATTACCACATAGACGTTATCATGGAAAAGTAGGTAAAATAACCCATGTAGGTAGACGTGCTATTACCCTTGATGTAAAATTAGGAGATAAGACAAAAACCTTAATCACTAGACTAGATCATATCAAACCATTCGGTGTATAATCATGGAAGAGATAAAAAAGAAACAAAGCATATCTCTTTCAGAAGTTAAAGAGATTTTAGGTAAAGTAGATGTTGAAGAAATGGATCAAATTCAGCGTTGGACATATGATTATGTTTCAAAATTTGTAAAAATTGATCCTAAAGATGCTAAAGAAATGAAAAAACAATTAATGAAAGATTGTGATTTAACAGAAGAAGAAGCTGTAGAAATTGTAAATATTAGACCTACCAGTTTAGCTGAACTACGTTCATTTACATTTGGTTGGAAAAAACTTATTCTTGCTGAAACTTTAGAAAAAATGCTTAAAATAATTAAGGGGCATTAAGTTTCAAGGAGAAATTTATTTTGCACAGGGCTCAATCCCCACCTAGAAAGTATGAGGAATATGCATATGTTTTAGATTTTAATCCACGTGGAAAATCTTCCACTGTACGTGGACGTGATGGTATTATTATTACTGCAATCGGAGAAGATAGACTTACAATATTGGAAGTACTTGGAATTCCAAATTCAACTTTTGATGTTGGAGAAAGAATTTACATTGGAAAAGAGGGAAGAACAAAAGTTCTTTCTGTTTTAGGAAAGATGGAATATGAGCAGATATCCTCATCTGCTCAAAGTGAATTAAATGGTGTTGTAGAAGATATTGTAACTAATAATGAGGTACGTTTTGTAGATTATCTAAATAATGCAAGACCATTGACACCAAGAATTCATGCACTTGAATTAATCCCTGGAATTGGAAAAACATACATGAAAACAATGTTAGAAGAAAGAGAAAAGAAAAAATTTGAAAGTTATGCTGATTTGCAAGAACGAGTTGGATTCAAAGATCCAATCAAGCACATTTCAGCGAGAATCATGGATGAGATTACTGGTGAAAGTAGGATGAACCTCTTTGTCAAAAAATGATTAAACGGAAAAGGCTCGGACAACACTTTCTCACATCTAATACAATAGCAAACTCTATCGTTTCTGAGGCTGAAATCAGTAAAAATGATGTAGTGTTTGAACTTGGTACTGGATTAGGCATTTTGACTCCTTTATTATGTGAAAAAGCAAAAAAAGTGATTTCAATTGATACTGACAGACAATTATATGAAAAAGCAAAGCTACGCTTTTCTAACATTCATAATTTATCTATAGAATTTGGAGATGGATTCAAAAATCAACATATTTTTTCAATCTTTGTTTCTAATCTTCCTTATTCAAAAAGTAAAGATGCCATAGAATGGCTTGCAATTACTCCTTTCTCTCACGGTGTGATCATGGTACAAAAAGAATTTGCAGAAAAATTACTTGCAAAATCTACCAAAAATCGAAGATCTGTCAGTATAATTGCAAATCATGTTTTTAATATTGACAAATTTTTAGATGTTGGAAAGAAAAATTTTTCTCCACCCCCAAACGTTGATTCGGTAGTTCTTAGAATTACTAAAAAAAACTCAATTAACAAAGATCTTATTCATACAATAAACAAAATGTTCTCATATAGAAGAAAAACAATCCAGAATATCTTTAAGCAGTTTGGAAAAGAAACCATAATAGAGAAACGACTAGATGACCTTTCAGGTGATGAAATAATTGGTCTTGCAAAAGAAATTCTTAAGAGATGAGGAATATCCTCCATCTGAAGACACTTTCTTTGTTGCTGACTATCTTGAAAAAGAAAAAGGACTTGCAGCATTAGATGTTGGAAGTGGTTCTGGATATCTGACAAAACTACTGTCTAAAAATTTTACCTTTGTTGTTGGAACTGACATTAATTTTGTTGTATTGAAAAATCAGACCTATAGTACAAAAAACCTGGTTTGCTGTAATGGCTCTGATGCATTAAATTTGGAATTTGATCTAATAGTATGTAATCTTCCATATCTTGCAACTGATGAACTTTTGGACGCAGCAACTGATGGAGGAATAGATGGATTTGAAATTCCTAAAAAAATATTTGACTCTATTCATAAAAATATCAAAATAGGTGGCAAATTTCTTTTTGTAACTTCATCCCTGTCTAATTATCAAAAACTAATGGATTACACACAAAAACTAGGACTTGATACTAAAATTCTTGCCAAAAAGAAACTATTTTTTGAAGAATTAATTTTAGTTGAGGCTATACGTCACAAGTAATGTTTGATGAATTTATTTTCGTAATTTTTCTTTTGCATATGTAATAATGGCATCCGTCATTTGTGTTGTGCTTGCATTACCTCCAATATCCCATGTTACTACTTTACCTTCATTGATTACTTGTTCTGTAGCTGCAAAAATTGCATTTCTAATTTCTGTTTCTCCTAAATATTCTGCCATCCAAGCTCCTGAAAGAACTGTTGCAGTTGGATTTACTTTATTTTGTCCTGCAAATTGTGGTGCACTTCCATG
>JBHIUL010000036.1:0-1515 GCA_042138315.1 Nitrosarchaeum sp. | reverse complement strand
ATATTTCTTTTAGTTATTGCAACCATTTTTTTAATTTTATATTTATTTGCCCAATCTACTGCAGAATTCATAAATCTTTTACATCCTTGTCTGGTAATTTTTCTAATTGCAATCGCTGCATCATCTGTGATTTTTACTTCAATTCCTGTATAGAGGCCTTCAGTAGCTTCTCTAAAACACACACAATCTAATTTTCTATTTGGAGTTAATCTATCATATGTTTTAGTTGGTCTTATGTTGGAGTATAATTCAAATTTTTGTCGTAATGTTACAGCTACACTTCTTGGAGCATCTGGTACTGGTATTGTTGTTGTTGGTCCTTTAAAACATGCATCAGATTCCTCTAAAATCTTCATTGTCGCATCAGGAATGTATGATTTGTCTTTTCTTCCATTCTTGTCCCATTGCTCAGAACCTGCCTCACAAAGAATTATCTCTGATTGAGCATTGCACTCTTTTAAAACCCTAAGCATGGAATCTACGACTTCTGGACCTATCCCATCTCCTCTCATTACTGCAGCTTTTTTGCTCAAAACTATAAAATTTTGAAATGTTTATTATTTAATCCTACCTTGGGTTTGTAATTTCTTACATGAATTTTCTAGAAATAGTTTATTAGATGATTTAGATGAAATAAGAAAAATGTTAATTGTACAAATCTCTGATCTTCATGTTGGTTCTCAATTTCTTCAAGAGAAATTTGATCAGCTTGTAGATGAAGTAAATCAATTACATCCTGATGTGATAGTTATAACTGGTGATTTAACAAATGAAGGATTAATGCAAGAATATGAACAATGTAAGACATTATTGATGAAATTTAATACAAAAAAAATTATCGCTATTAGTGGAAATCATGATTATAGAAATACTGGTTACTTGTTATTCAAAAAATTTTTCCCATTTGAAGCAATTAATGAATTAAATGATGATGTAGTTTTAGTGACGCTTGGAACTGCACGTCCTGATAGAAATGAAGGTGAAGTAGGATATAGACAAAATCTATGGTTAGAGAGAACCATGAAAAAATATAAAGATAAAGTCAAGATCTTGGCAATGCATCACCATCTCATTGCAATTCCGGATACTGGTTCTGATCAATTAACCGTAGTTGATGCTGGCGATGTTTTACGAACAATATTGGATACAGGTGTTGATCTTGTTTTATGTGGTCATAAACACAGACCATGGGAATGGAATTTTGGAAAACTTATGGTAGTTAATGCCGGAACTGCAACATCTGAACGAGTCAGGGGATTGTTTGAAAATACATACAATATCATTACTATCTCTAACAAATCTGTCAACGTGGATCTAAAAATTGTAGGTGGAAAAAGAATACCACTTGATGATATTGTGACTAATTATCACCAGTTTGGCGACGAATGAATTTATTTACAGACTAATTCAAGACAATCTGTGCGGGGATCGCCTAGCTTGGTAGGGCGTGGGATTGCTAATCCCATGTCAGCAATGACTCGTGGGTTCAAATCCCTCTCCCCGCGCCATTGAAAA
>JBHIUL010000035.1:3217-9992 GCA_042138315.1 Nitrosarchaeum sp. | reverse complement strand
ATCTTTTTCTATTTCATTTTTAGTTAGATCACAAGCAGCTGATTATGGTTGGGAACTAAATGAATTTGATCCATTCTACAATTATAGAGCTACACAATATATTGTTGATAATGGAATAGATGCATATTTTCAATGGCATGATGATCTCAGTTGGTATCCATCTGGACGGGATATTTCAGATACTTCACAAGTAGCGCTTCATATGTTTGCTGCAATTACATATTGGATTTTTGGTGGAGGAACAGATCTTTATGATTTCACTATTATACTTCCTGTAATTCTTGGTTCTCTTAGTAGTATTGTAATTTTTGCATTAGTTAGGATTCTAGGAGGAACCACTGCTGGATTATTCTCTGCATTATTTTTTGCAATCTCATTACCAATAATAGTAAGAGGAACAATAGGTTGGTTCAAATCAGAACCTCTTGGATTATTTCTTGGTCTTTTGGCAACCTATTTTTTACTTAGTGGTATTAATTCTAAAAATAAAAAAATAGCAGCTGTAAAATTAATATCTGCAGGAATTATCATCCCTCTAGCAATATCTGCTTGGGGAGGAAGTCAATTTTTTATCATTCCTATAGGTATCTTCTTTCTTGCATTACCATTTGTAAGAACTGATCATAAATTTATCATGTGGGCAATTCCTCTTTTTACTCTAACAACAGTTCTTGTTTCTCTAAGTTTTGAAAGAGTAAGTTCAACATTCCTTTTTGGTTTGGGAGGAGCGTCATTAATAATTCCAACAATTTTCATAATAGCTTGCATTTTTCTTCAAAGTAAAAGCAATGAACATAAAAAAACTAGAAATGGTTTATTATTTTTAGCATCCATTTTGATAATCGGTACATTTGTTTTAATTATCAATGCAGATATGGAATTTTTACCACTTCCAAGTTATAGATATCTAAATGCAATTAATCCATTTTTGACTACAACTAATCCCTTAGTAGATTCAGTCGCCGAACATTCTAGTACAACAATACAGCAATCTTTCTTTTTCCATTCCATTTTGATGATATTTGCTGGATTAGGAATTTGGTTAATAATTAAAACTTACCAAAGAAAAAATTCCGATTTCATTAAAAATGATATGATCTTATTTTCACTAATTTTTGGATTAATTGGTGTATATGTAAGCTCTGCATTTGTACGATTAGAAGTTTTTGCATCTTTATCACTGATTATATTATCTTCAATAGGATTATCTGTACTAGTAAAAGAAATTTTAAGAAATAACATAGAAAATAAAAAATTTAAAAATATTATTATTAAAACTTCATTTCTTGTTGGAATTATTGTTCTTTTACTTATTCCAATATCTTTTCCATCAAATAGTAATTGGATTGTATCTGGGAAAGCTCCACCCACAATTCTTAATGGTGGTACTGCTTTTCCAATAGCTACAACTGATTGGATAGAATCGCTGGAATGGCTAAAAAATAATACTCCAAAAGATGCTGTTATTGCATCTTGGTGGGATTATGGATACTGGATATCCACACTAGGAGAAAGGGCAACAATTGCTGATAACGCTACATTATCAACTGTAGTTATACAAAATCTTGCAAAAATGTTTATGAGTTCTCCAGAACAAGCTTGGCAAATGCTAAGAGACATGCAAGCTGACTATGTAGTGATTTTTGTTTCAGGACAAAGATTGGGGGTTGATAATGACGGTCAAGCTCTTTATGTATTACAAGGTGGAGGAGATGAATCAAAAAAACAATGGTTTATTAGAATTGCAGAGGAATCTGAAACTGATTATTTATTTTCTGATGGTATTAGTGGTACTGATTTTTTCTGGAATGATTCTTTATTAGGTAAAATGTTTCCATTTACTCCATTAGCATATGTCAATCTTCAAACCAATCAACAATCTGCAACTTATCAATCTGGTTTTACACCAATATATGTAAAAGACATAAAATATCCTTCTGATAGTACTGGTCCATTACAGCTGGTACATGCATCACCTAGTTTTAATGCTGAACGAGGTCAACCTATGTTAGGCGTATTTATCTATAAAGTAAACAAAGATTATGTTTCAACTGACTAACTAATTTGATATTTTAATTATATCTCTCAGCTAATCTATATCTCATATATTTATCGTCTGGAGAAAATTTAGCTGGATGTGCTGAAATTGTTTCTTCATTACACAACGGGCATTTTTCCTTAAGCGAATAATGATTACATTTTGAGCATTTTCTTAATTGGAATCGCATTTTAATTCTCTCTTGTTTTTTTAGATTCTTCTCTCGTAAATTTGAATGAACCTTTATTTTTTTCTATATTTTCTTGAATCTCTATTATTATTGGTTTTAATGTTTTTTCAGCAGATTTGAAATCTTCTGAAGTTATAGATAATCTATATTTTGGTGCACCTAAGTAAGTTATGTCTATTGTAGAATCTTTTTTTGTAGCATCCAAAAGTGCTTTTTTAATAATTTCAACCCCGTCCGATTTGTTATTTGTAATTTCCATAATCCCTCTAATTTCAACTGAAGGAAGTTTGATTTTAGAACATATCTCTTCAATAACTGACGCTGTTTTTTTAGGAATCTTTAGCTCTTTTATTGATTCTATACCATTTCTTCCAATTTCGATAAATGCATCATACACAGAATCAAATTTTGAATAAATTACGTCTTCTAATTTTTCAATGTCTGCATCCGAAAGTTTTCCTTTTTCTTTAACATTTTGCAATAATGTTTTTCCTTTTTCAAATTTTTTAACTTCTTTTAATTTCTGCTTTTTTTGATCTTTGGATACCTGTTTTAATGAAAGATCTATATCTCCTCTGTCTGAATTAACTTTTTTTACTAACAGTACTTTTTTTTCACCATCTTTTACAAATCTACTGACTGATCTAATCCAACCTGGTGCAATTTCTGATATATGTAAAAATCCTTGAATTCCATTATATTCATCTAAAGTAACATATGCACCATGATCCATTACCTTAGTTATTGTGGCAAGAACAATTTCTCCCTGTTCAGGCATTTCTTGTACTTCAGTAGTCATTTCTTCTAAATCGCTCTTTTGCATAATTTAATGTTGCTAGTTAGAAATCAATTCCTTTTTTTGCTTTTATGCCACGTTGAAATGGATGTTTTATCTCTTTCATTTCTGTTACTAGGTCTGCCAATTCGATAATTTCATCTTTAGCATAATTTCCAGTTAATATAAGATCTAATTGATGAGGTTTTGATTTAATTAAATTAAGAACTTCTTCAAGTTTTACTAGACCTAAATTTATGGCATAGTTTATCTCATCTAAAATTACAATATCGTATTTTCCGGACTGAATTTTTTCTTTGCTTATTTTAATTGCTTCTGTCGCAACTCTTTCATGTTCTTCTTTGGGACTTTTGTCATCTATTATGCCAACAAATCCTTTTCCAATAGCTACCATTTCAAATTCTGGTTCTAATCTTTTAGATGAATACATCTCACCATAATGCCATGATCCTTTAATGAATTGTATCATACATATTTTCTTTGAATAGCCAACAGCTCTTAGCGCAATTCCTAATGCTGCAGTAGTTTTTCCCTTACCTTTTCCAGTATATACAATAGTTAATCCATCTCTATCCATGAATAATCCATTAATTATCTAAGTAAAAACATTGAGTATAGTTTAGACTAAATGTATCAATTTAAATTAAAAACCACTCTAATCATACAAATTGAAAATCCCAAGAATTACATTGGCTGGAGCTACTAGCGGAGTTGGAAAAACCTCAATAACCTGTGCAATTATCTATGCTTTACAAAAAAAAGGGTTTTCTATACAACCATTCAAAGTAGGTCCTGATTACATTGATCCAAGTTATCTTTCAAGTATATCTAATCATGAGGCCATTAATCTTGACGTTTGGTTAATGGGACAAAATCAACTTTTGGAGAGTTTTGTATCTAACTCAAAATATGATATTTCAGTAATTGAAGGAGTAATGGGATATTATGATGGATTTAGTGGAGATTCAAATTATGCTAGCACTCAACATGTTGCATCTATAACAAAATCTCCTGTACTCTTAATACTAGATGCAAGTAAAACTGCTAGATCAATTGCAGCAACAGCAATTGGATTTCAAAAGTTTCACAGAAATTCTAGAATTTCTGGAATTATACTAAATAAAATTGGTAGTAAAAAACATGAAATTTTATGTAGACAAGCACTTGAAAAAACCAAACTTCCAATAGTGGGAGTAATTTATAAAAATTCAGAACTCAATTTTGAATCAAGACATCTTGGATTAATTCCAGCAAAAGAAAAGAATCTTAAATTAAAAATCAAAAAAAATTCTAAAATAATTTCAGACTCGATTGATATAGATAAAATTATTCAAATTATGAAAAATCCGATATCACTTCCAAAAAAATCTAAAATTATAATAAAAAAACCAAAAATTACCATTGCTGTGGCACTTGATAATTCTTTTAATTTCTATTATCATGATAATTTAGAAGCATTGAAACGAGAAGGTGCTAATCTAAAGTTTTTCAGTCCGATTCACGATAAAGTACTTCCAAAATTAGATGGACTTTACATTGGTGGTGGTTTTCCAGAAGTTCTAGGTGATTCACTTGAAAAAAATCATTCTATGAGAAAATCCATAAAGAAATTATCTGAAGAAAATATTCCAATTTATGCAGAATGTGGTGGATTAATGTATCTTACAAAATCTATCGATTATGGAAATAAAAAATTTAAAATGATTGGTTTGTTTGATGCAGAAACAAATATGACTAAACAAATGAAATTAAATTATACAAAAGGTAAGATAATTTCAAAAAATACTATTACAGATAAACTACATGATTTACGTGGGCATGAATTTCATTATTCGGAGTTAGATTCTGTTTCTTCTGATTCAAAATTTGCATATGAATTAGATATTGGTCAAGGAATTAAAAATCATAAGGACGGTATGATTCAATATAATACTCTTGCATCATATGGGCATCTTTACTTTGATAGCTCTAATTATGCCAAAATTTTTGTGAAGAACTGTATTGTTAATTCAAGAAAATGATTCTGCTCTTACTAGTTTGTATAATGCATTAATTATTGCTGACGCTGAAGAACTTCCACCCTTCCTTCCTTCATTAGTGATAAACGGTGTTGTTTCCAATTTACTCAGTTCCTCTTTTGATTCTGCGGCACAAATGAATCCCACTGGAATTCCAATTATTAATGCAGGTTTTACAATTCCTTCTTTTACCATTTGTATTACTTCCATAAGCGCTGTTGGCGCATTACCGATTACAACTATTCCACCATCAATATCTGATGCTGCTGCTCTCATTGATACCTGAGAGCGTGTTTTATTTTCTTTTTTTGCCATTTCCATTATTTCTGGCTCTGAAATATTACAAACAATTTTGTTTTGAAAATCTTTAGGATTTTGTTTGTTTAAACCCCCTATTACACCATTTACATCAACCACAATACTACATCCATTTTTTAGAGCATTCATTCCACTTTCAATTGCTTTTTTATGAAAAATTACTTTATTTTGTCTTGCAAAATCAAAATCAGCAGTTGAATGAATTATTCTTCGTACAATTGGCCATTCCTTTTCATTATATTGGTGAATACCGATCTCATCATCAATCATTTGCATACTTGCATCTTCAATTGATTGACCTTTTTTAGTTTGCATTTTCTACCTCTTTTGCTCTTTCTATTATCAACTCAATCATTTTTTTATCGGCTCCTAAATGTTTTGTAACATATGTTTTTTTAATCTTAGAATTCTTTAATGCAGGTAAAAGATCATTATTGATATCAGTTTTAACATGTGCACCTTCATGTAAGAAATAAAATACAATTACAAGAATTTGAGGATTGTTTTTTTCACAAATTTTAATGCCTTCTACAATATCTGGTTGTTCTATTTCTAACCAACATCTATTCACATTTCTATAATTTTCTTTTAATCCATTTACAACATAATCTAATGACATTTGTGCATTAGGATCTTTACTACCATGTCCAATAATTAATACATCTATGTCTTTTTTCGGAATTGTAACGTGATTTTCTTCTAATGTTGTAGATATTCTATTCCCAACTAAATTAATTAGAGTTTTATGCATACTCATAGGTTTTGTGACAACAAATTTTACTTGAGTATCTTTCTGAAATTTCATAACATCTGTAACTGCATTTTTTACTTTTTTTCCAGGATATAGAAAATAAGGAACAATCGTCAGATGGTCAATATCTTGTTTAAGACATTTTGCAATTCCGTCTTCAATATATGGTGGTTCAACTTCAAGAAAACAATAATCCGTAAAAACATAATTTCCACTTGCTTTTATTGCATTACAAATAACCTCTAATTCTTCTGAAGCTTCTCTTTCTCTGCTACCTCTATCTATTAGTAATAACCCACGTTTCAATCTAATATCCTCGCTATAGCTATTGTTAAATTTGGTGGAAATTTCTGTTTTTCAACAATTAATTTTCCTCCTGAAACTTTGATTGCAGCAGCTTCAGATACGCTAGCAGTTCCTTCAAATGCTTTGACTGTATCTGATGGATTAGGTGCAGAAATTTCTGCCAAATCTTCTCTATTTACATATTCCACAATAACTCCCATCTCTTTTCCAATATCAACTAGTCCCTTGACATCATCTGGTTTTTTTATTGAGACTAATTTTGCAATAGATTTTTTGCTAAGTTTGAATTTTTGTAAACAAAAATCCAAACCTTCCTTTATTGTTTCCTTTGATGTATCCCAATGTAACCCAATCCCAA
>JBHIUL010000035.1:0-3117 GCA_042138315.1 Nitrosarchaeum sp. | reverse complement strand
GTAGAATCATCCTCTATCTTCCAACCAAATTCTCTTCCAACAAGATCTACTGCTATTGTTTTATTGACATCAGCTGCGGTGGTAATAACAGGCGTTGCATCTAATTTTTGTGCAATAATCTCTGTTAATTCATTTGCACCACCTAAATGTCCAGATAATATACTGATCACAAAACTAGCTTTATCATCAATTACAATCACTGCAGGATCAGTTTTTTTATCTTTTAAGTATGGTGCAATTAATCTGATTACTGCACCTAAAGAAAATAAGCAAATTAATGCATTATTATTTTTAAAGAGTTCAACAATTTTTTCAGACGTAGATTCTTCATACCACTCTATTTCTTTATCATTATTTGAAAATTTAGATGGCGCAAAAATTATCCAATTTGGGAAATATTTTTTTAATTTTAATCCAATATTTATTCCATTTTTGGTAATTGCTAGAACTGAAACTTTTTCCATAATCAAAATACTCTAGATTAAATAAAATACCTTCCTACTAGAACTTTCTTGCTAAAATATTTCCATCAAAATCAAACAGTATGACATCTAATGGAACTTTTTCCTCTGAATGTTTTCTCATATGTTTGTATGTCTCATTACATATTTCCTCAAAGAATCCTTCGATTTTATTTTCTAATATTATTTCAGATACGTGTCTGGCAGTGTTGGCCTTTTTTATACTATCTATTATTTTTTCATTTGCATTACATTTTCTAGCAATATCTGCCAAAAAATTCATGTCAACTTTTGAACCTTTAACATGTGTTTGTTTAACACCTGCTGCCATTTTGGCTAATTTGCCAATAAATCCTACAACATATGCTTTTTTAATTTCTTTTCTTGCACACTGTTGTATTGTATATCCAGAAAAATCTCCCATTTGTACAAAACAATGATCTGGTAATTCTACAACTTTCTTTGCAAAATCTTCACTTCTCCCACCAGTAGTGAGAACAACAATATTATTTCCCATTGCAATTGCCACATCAAGATTTTGTCTAATTGAAGCTGCATATGATGCAGTTGAAAATGGTATCACAATGCCACTTGTTCCTAAAATTGAAATTCCATTCAAAATACCAATTCTTGGATTGTCTGTTTTAGGACCTAGTTCTTTTCCTTTTGGTACAGAAATTATGACTCTAATTCCTTTTTCTAAATGATATCTGTTCATGATCTCTCTTAAATTCTCATTAATCATCTTTTTTGGAACTGGATTAATCGCTGCTTTGTTTAATTCTAAGCCTAATCCTGGTTTAGTAACTACTCCTACTCCTTCCCCACCATCAATTTCAATTTCATTAATTTTATCTGTAAATGATAATTCTACGATTATCTCTGCACCATGAGTTACATCCGGATCATCTCCACCATCTTTGATTACAGAACATGTAGCTTCATTTTTATTAAATTTGCACGAATGAATAGGAATTTTGATAAAACTACCTTTAGGTAATTTAACATCTACATTTTCACTTTTTATTTGATTAACTATAGATAATAATGCAGCTTTTGCTGCTGCTGTTGCACAGGTACCAGTAGTATATCCTGTTCTCAATTTTCCTTTTTTGATCTCTTCCACACTCATCACATCTATTTTGACGTATTAACTCTTCTTTGGTTTATTTCCTATCTGTTTTTCTGACTAACATTCATCTTGAATTTTTCAAGCATATCTTTCTCTATTTCTTTAGAATATATTTAAAATAAAATCTATACTTGTAGTATGATAAAAAACATGCAAGTTGTTGTGACTGGTGCTAGTGGATTTGTAGCAAAAAATGTGCGAAAATACCTCTCAAATAATGATATAGAATTGATATCTATTTCAAGAAAAAATTTTAAAAAATTTAAAAATGAAACAAAAATAATTACAAAAAGCTATGATGAAAAAGTTATTTTACCAAAATTAAAGAATTCTTATGCATTAATTCATTTAGTTGGGATTGGGAAACAAACAATCGATAATGATTACAATCTTATTAATACAGAATTTACAAAAAAAATTCTTGATCTATGTAAGAAATCAAAAATAAAAAAAATTATTTATCTTAGTGGATTGGGTGTTTCAAATAATACCACTCTTGGATATTTTATTTCAAAATATAAAGCAGAAAGACAAATAATTAATTCAAATTTGGATTATACTATTTTTCGACCATCTTATATTGTTGGCAAAAATGATCTTTTTACAAAATATCTTAAACGACAAATTAAAAAAGGTAAAATTGAAATTCCTGGTTCAGGCAATTATACTATTCAACCTATTTACATAGATGATGTCTCACAAATTATTTTTAATGCCATGACTGGAAATAATTTTAGTAAAATAATTTTAGATCTTGTAGGCCCAGAATCAATTCCTTTTAAAAAATATGTTAAAGAATTCTCTCGTGGAACAAATACTAAAATTAAAAAAATTAATCTTGAAACTGTTTATCATAAAGCAATCTCTGATCCTCACAGTGAATTTGGTGTAGATGATTTGAATATTCTAATTGGCGATTTTAAGGGTGATTATAAAAAATTAAAATCTATTTCTGAAATACAATTTTCTTCTGTACTGAAATTTTTAAAGTCCAGCAGCCTTCCTTAATTCATCTGCTTTATCTGTTTTTTCCCAAGTAAATTCAGACTCATTTCTTCCAAAATGACCATTTGCTGCTGTTTTTCTGTAGATTGGTCTCTTCAAATCAAGTTGTGAGATAATCCCAGATGGTTTCATGTTGAAATTCATTCTAACTAACTCTTCTATTTTTTTTTCTGGAATTTTGCTAGAACCAAATGTATTTACATAAAGTGAAACGGGCTCAGCCACTCCTATTGCATATGCTAGCTGAACTTCACATCTTTCAGCTAATCCAGCAGCTACAATATTTTTTGCAATATATCTACACATGTAACAAGCAGATCTATCTACCTTTGATGGATCTTTTCCTGAAAATGCTCCTCCGCCATGTCTTCCAAACCCCCCATAACTATCTACGATTATCTTTCTACCAGTAAGTCCTGAATCTCCATGTGGTCCTCCTATCACAAATTTTCCCGTAGGGTTGATGTGAATTTTGATTTGATCATTCCAAAGATTTCCTAAAACTGGTTTGATTACTTT
>JBHIUL010000034.1:0-10166 GCA_042138315.1 Nitrosarchaeum sp. | reverse complement strand
TTTTATTTGATACTATTCTGGAGCACATTATCCGCCAACTTCATTAATTCATTATGAGTGAATTAATCACTGGTTATCATGGAGTTCGAAATTTGTTTATTTTTATAGGAATATTGGCTGGGATGGCTGCATTAGTGTTATTTTTAAAATAATTTGTATTCATAAAACGTTTCAGTAATTTTACAATGTTTTTAATTAACAAATATGTAATTAGGACAATTCAATATGTTTTCTATAGTCTTGCAGTCTATTTCGAATAGTTACGGTAGTTATTCCAGAAACTCTCATAATGTCTTGTTGGGTTATGTTCACATTAGTTTTGATGCATGCCATGTATAATACAGTAGCAGCAACAGCATGTGGGTTTTTTCCTGCAGTTAATTCTTTTTCTCTTAGAGTGTCAAAAATTTTCATAGCTTCTCGTTTAGTGATTTCAGGTATTTGTAAATTATTTGCAAATTTTATAATACAATTGGTTGGATCTGTTACAGGAACAGTGAGCGTAAGATTTTGAAACAGCATCCTGTATGTTTTTGCAATTAGTTTTCGTCTTTCTTGAAGTTGATTTGAAATATCTATTATTGTTCTAGTGGTTTCCATATCTCTACATGCGGCATACAGACATGCTCCAACTATTGATTTTACTGTCCTGCCACGTATTAGTTGTGCCTTTGCAGCTTTTCTGTAAAGATATACTGCTCTATCAATCACAGCATCGGAAAGACCTAGTTTATCTTTGAGTTTGATCATTTCATATAATGCAATTCGTAGATTTCTCTCAGAAGTAGTTTTTATGAGACTTCTAGAATCCCATAATCGCATTCTTCTCATGGATTGTTTCATTTCATGATTGATTGGTCTTCCCCCAAAGTCATGATTGTATTTTCCAATGATTGTAGATAGTCCCATATCGTGCATTGTTATTGATGTTGGTGCATGGTCGCTTTGGGTGAATGTATTGCTCTCTTTTTTTATATCTGTAATATCCTCTTGTAAAATCCTTCCACAATTCTGACAGATCATTTCACCTGTTTCAAAATCAGTAACTACCATACTTTCAGTGCATGAGAGAATTTCTCCTTTGTTAGTTATCGGTTTTTGAACCATAGGTGCCTCAGGCGCATAAAAATTAGATAGTAATAATCCAAACAATCATCTTTAACTACGCCATCTTTATTCTTCCACGATGTTTTTCTTTGGTTAATTACTAAACATAATTGGCTCTAACTAAATAAAAATTACATACACATAATCATGAATGTTTGTTTGTTATTTTCATTAATATTAAACAACTCAAAAGACATATGAAAAATATAATCTTTCTTTTAAAAGTTAAGATTTGTTTAATTTAAAAAATAAAACCAAATGAATTTTTTACTTTCTATCAGTTATGTTTATTGACAATTTTGCATTATTATAAACATGGCAGAAGCTGGCATGGCGGCATATGGTGCAGTGATTGGAGTATGGATAACATTTGTAATAGTGCTTTTTTCATTACGTGGAAAAGGACATCCAGAATCGTTAGAATGATCTGATAAAAAATGGAATTTTATGAGTGTACTTGTGAATGTGGTTGCAAAAAAATTGTTGATGATTATATGTGTGATATGTGTAAAGCAGGGTTGTGTAAGATGATTATTCAAAATTATAAACTAATTTCAAAAATTTAAAATATTATTGTAATCATTAAAGACAAATCATTTGTTAATGATTCATGTTAAAGTACAAAATTAATAATATTCAAAAGAGAATTTGTCGATGTATTTTATTTATTGTATATTGATAATGTGGCAAATGTATCATCAAACTAAACCCATTTTCTAACTTTTAATGATCATTACATATTGTGATATATTCTTGAAAATGCTGTGCACATATTTCTATGATCTGAGACATGTGATGATCTCTATTAATATCTCAAATTACATGTATTGATTTGCATTGTAGATTTATGGGTAACTCTTTTTCCAATATTCTCTTCAAGTAAAATCCATGACTTCGTTTTTGGCTAGTTTTTCTCTAATTTTTTCTTTGTATCTCTCTTTTTCATCTTTCATGATATAATACCCCAATTTTGAAATTTATTGTAGATGATATAAAATATGAATAAATACACAAAAATTATTAAAAAAATTGAACAATTATTAAGATTTTTAAATTAGAATTATAATATTATAATTGTATATAAAAAACATGTGTGATGTCCGAAAATGTGGATGCTTGCCTGAATCAAAAAAATATGAGAATAATAAAAAAATGCAAATTTGTCTTTTATGTGGCGGTTGGATGGGTTTGGAGATTCAATAATGCCCTCAAATATTATTCAAGAAGTTGAAATCTATACTAATTGTAATCAATGCCGCATTCCACTACCTCACTGTCATTGCAAGTGCCCATATTGTGGAAAACTAGATGAATGTGAATTATTTGATGCGGTCACAGGAGGATGAATAAATTGTATAATGAGAAATCAAATCAAAGAATAAAAGTTTCATGTGCAAATTACAAACCAAATATTAAGAAACTGAGCAAAATTGCTAGTGAGAAATTAAATCAAAGAATAAAAATTGCATGTGCAAATGACCCATCACATATTAAAAAACTAAGTGATAATACTGACTTGTAAATACATCTAAAATTATTTGCTTGCTATGGATTCTAATAACATATTATGTAATTCTTGATTTTCTATATATTTTTAAACCTATTAGTAATTCATTTAGAAAGATCATATAATATGTGATATGGCAATCGTATACATGGTTTTAAAAGAATGGTGTGCTTTATCTGTTTTTGATACATTAGTTGTTTTTAATTCTTACACGATTGCAGATTTTTATGATCTGTTATAATGAATTATTGAGCAATTTTAGATCATAAATTTTTCTGAAACTTTGTTTTTCATTTACAATAATATTGATATTTTTTTAATTTCATATACATTAACGATGTCTATTTCTTTATGATATTAATTTGATATGAGATCATCTTCAGTTTGTGAATTATAATTTATTAAAACATATTTCTGAAATTTTACTAGTTTTGTCCTTCTATTCCCATAAGCGTAAGAGTGGTTCTGATATGCTCTATTTTTCGAATATTCCAAATAATTATTTCACGTAGTTTTTCTTTTTCAGCATGTTCAACCTTTGCAATTATGTCATAAGCACCAAATGTTCCATTCACTTCCTTGACAGATTTTAGGTGTTTCAGATTTTCAATTATTGTCTCTTCTTTTCCTAACTCACAATTGATCAAAACATATGCTGTTGCCATATTGTATGATAAATAATTATTTAATTTAAATGATAAATTTATGGTTAAATGTTTAGTTAAAATATAATATATCAAATAAATTTAAATCTATTTAATAAAAGACTTTATTATTATATATACTGTGATATAGTCATGAGTTATTGCATAAAATGCTTTGAGCCAGCAGATGTATGTTTCTGTGAAATGAAAAAGGTCATACTTGATGAATATGGTCATGAAATGAAAAAATGCGATGATCTGAAATGTTATTGTAAGAAACACATGCCAAAAATTAATTCATGATGGCCTATGACAAATTAGAATCCAATTCTGTTTTTACTCTATTGATTTAGAAAATTAACGGCGTAACCCTTTTTTACAGAACTATGAGAGATTACCTCTCTTGTCAGGTCACCATGATGCCTGATTTTTATTTTTGTTCTGCAGGGTTACGCAGTTTATTTGATATTTATGATGTCTGGTGACATCAAATTCATTTAACAAAAGAACTATTTAATACATATATGGAATTTTTAAACATTTGTTTAATTTAGAAATAATTTCATTCTAATTTTATATTTAGATAAATTATCAAAGGATAGAAAAGAATAGGTATTCAAATATTTAATAACGTAAATGATATTGTGAAGAGTTGATGTTAACATTTGTATATAAAAATAAATTAAATTTTACAAACATCAAGCAATGCACCAAATAACTTCAAATAATGTTTCATCCCTTTTGTTATGATGTTGTGGTATTACAAAAAACCCTGTCTTGATTGTTTGAGAATTAAATGCGAGGTAAATTGTAATTGCGATTGCCATTTTGATCCACGACATCAATAATACTTTGTAAGGCATAAACTTGAGGTAGTTTTTAATGAGTTTCCAATTTTTCATTTCTTGCTTTAAAATAATCTAATAAAGATTGGCAAACTATGCCTAATATTTTCTAATTATGATAAATTAGGAACATTTTTCATTATTTCTTTAACTCGTTTTTCTTCTACACTCATAACTTTTTCAAATTCTTTTCGTAGCTCATAATATTTTATTTGTTTTTCATTTTCATCCATCTTTGAGAATCTGATCAATCTTATTTCATTTACAATTGCATTAATTTTGTCATTGGTTTCAAACATTATTTCATCAATTTTCTTAGATGGTTCTGGTTCCATGGCTATCTATACATCTCATCATAAACAACCATTGTATGATTTCCTACATAAGGGAGAGATTATTTAAAAACCGTATTTTCATCATATAAAATTAGTCAACACTTCTAATTTAACCATTTAAAGATAATAATTAACGTTATCACTCCCAATATCACTGGTAGAAAAAACCATGAAAGACCACTTGGTTTTCCAGAAGAAAATATGGAACCTTCTGGGGTATGTGGATTCACACAGAACATTAACAATCATAATCTTTAACACTTTCTAAACTCTCTTTTGATGTTTTTATATGATATACTAATCTTGCAGTTTTATGTGCCGAATTAGTTTTAGACTCTTACATCTATTTCTAATAGTAACTTCAGTTACATTTGAAGCCTCAGCAATCTTCCTCTGAGTAATTTCTTCACCGTTTTTCACACAAGACAAGTATAATGCAGCTGCAGCTAATCCCATTGGATCTTTTCCTGCTGATTCTTGGAATTCTTGAGATGTTTTGAGTACTTTAATTGTATCACGTTTCGTCTTTTCTGTAATTCCGATAGTACTTGCAATACGTGCAATGCACTGAATTGGATCTACTACTGGCATTTTCAGATCTAATTCTTGATATAATATTCTATAACATCTTGCAATGTCTTTTTTCTTAATATTCACTGCATCTGAAATATCTTTTAGGGTTCTAGGAGTTTCAGTATCTCTGCATGCAGCATAAAGTGCAGATGCTATCATTGCAGGTATAGACCTTCCACGTACTAATTTGTTTTCAACAGCTTTTCTGTAAATATAAGCTGCTCTTTCAATTACAATATTGGAAATTGTTAATTTGTCTTTAAGTTTGTTTAATTCACTAAATGCTTGTATGAGATTTCTATCAACAGGAGTGTTGACTTGACTTCTACTATCCCATGCTCTTAGTCGTTTGAGCGTCTTTTTCATTAAAACTGAAAAAGGCTTTCCAGATGCATCTTTGTTTATTGAACCAATTATCGTCGATAGACCTTGATCATGTTTTGCTAATGAAGTGTTAGGACCAGTTCTTACTTTGTTGATGTTATCATCAAAAAATGAACCCCACTCAGGACCAGAGTCTTCCACATGTTCAGATAACACAAAACCACAATTACTGCAGAATATCTCTCCTGTTTCAAAGTCCGTGATTAGTGAACCCTTCCAACATCGTAAACACTTTTCTTTAGTATTAAGGAAAACTTTCACTGGATGTGTTTCCCTTATTATTTCCATAGTAATTTGAATATGTCCAGTTTTAATTTACTAGAGTTTTTATACATACATGTAATTTGCATATCTCAAACAAAAAGGATTTTGATGCTTTATTGTACGAGTGTGTGCTATTAATTAATTTTCTAAATAATCGTTTAAATTGGGAGGAATTTGATATCCAACTCTAGTTTGGCATTTAATATCTGAGTGTAGAGTTACGTTAAACATGGTATTATAATAAAACAAGTATTAATAAAAAATATAAAATCACTATAAAATAGTTTTTATGTAATTTTTAGATACTAAAACATGTGATTTAGTTTAAAAAATAATTACAATAAAAGGAATGTAAGCTAATATCGTACTAATTTTAATTTAATTATATGGTTGATGGCACAAAACTAATAGAAAAATTTCTCTTTAACTTTGCAAAACAATGGATTGCAGGAGATAATATTGTTGATGCATTAAAGTCAGCAAAAATGGCATACAAAAATGGAAGACATGCCATAATAAACAAACTTGGGGAATACCACAAGACAAAAGAACCAATTGAAAAAACAATTCTAGAGTATGAGCAAATAATATCTTCATTTAGAAAGTGGAAAGTCCGTGGAGCAATTTCCATTAAACCTACACAGGTTGGAATGTTAATTAACAGTAAAACATGTCTTGTGAGTTTTGAAAGGCTGATAGATTATGCATCAAAATCACATGTATTTGTCTGGATAGATATGGAGTCGTCAGACCATACCGATAAAACATTAGAGTTGTATTATGATTTATTTTCAAGATATGAGCGGTTAGGAATTGCAATCCAGGCTAATCTTAAGCGTAGTTATGATGATGTAAGAGATCTTATTCGACATGGAGCCAAAATCAGACTTGTAAAGGGGGCCTATAGGGAAAATGGAAAAATATCATACAAAACAAGAAAAGAAGTTGATCAGAATTTTGTGAAAATCATGGAGAAATTATTTAAAGATGCAAATGAATTTGGAATTGCTACACATGATTCAAAGCTAATTAATGATGCAATTTCATTATCTAAAAAATATCCCAAAAAATTTGAATTTCAATTTTTAAAAGGAATAAGAGACGAATTAAAACCAAATCTTGTCAAACAAGGATTCATAGTTTCCGATTATATCCCATATGGGACAAATTGGTTACCTTATTCGATTAGAAGATTACGTGAAAGAAAGAGAAACATAATGCTTTTGGGAAGTTCTTTTATTCAATCGCATAAAGTTTGAGTCTGGGATCTCATAAATTGTTGCAGATAGTTTTCACCCCCAGCTCCTTTTCCAGTAGAACCTGAGCGCTTCCAGCCAACAAAAGGTTGGCTCTGTACAAGTGCCGCAGTTGTTGCACTAGATGCTCTGTTTGCATAAACTGTTCCTGCTTGAATTTTCTCAAAAAATTCATCAACTTGTTTTTTGTCTTCAGAAAATATTCCAGCAGTAAGACCATACTCTGTTTTGTTTGCTAGTTTTATTGCTTCATCAAAATTATCAAATGTATTAATACACAAAAACGGCAAAAAAAGTTCTTCAGTTACAAGTTTGTGATCTTCTGAAAGATCTGTCACAGCTGTGGGTTGAACAAAATAACCATGTTCATATTCTGCAGACTTGATTTTCTCGCCTCCAAAAATTACCTTCCCATCTTTTTTTGCAAGATTGACTGCATTTTCAAATTTTGAAATTGCGTCATTGTTAATTATTGGACCCAAAAATGTGTCACCAGACCAAGGCATTCCGATTTTTAGGGATTTACTTTTATCTGTTAGTTTTTGGATAAATTCTTTGGCAATGTCTTTTTGTACGTATACTCTGGAACATGCACTACATTTTTGACCACCAAATCCAAATGCTGCACGCATAACCCCTTCAGATGCTTTGTCTAAATTTGCATTTTTAGTAACAATTACAGGATTTTTCCCGCCCATTTCTGCGATAAAAGGTTTAGATGTATGTTCTGTGAATTTTTTCAGACCAGCCATGCCTACTTCATGAGAGCCTGTAAATGCAATACCGTCAACATTTTGGCTTTCAATGAGTGTCCTTCCAACTGTATTTCCATTTCCTGTAACAAAATTGATGGCTCCTTCTGGGAGTTTATCCATTATTATTTTTACAAAAAAGAATGAAGACAGTGGAGTCGCACTAGCTGGTTTTAGTATTGCTGTATTTCCTGTAAGCAATGCTCCAGTTGTCATTCCAATTGCAATTGCAGATGGAAAATTAAACGGTGCAATTATCCCCCACACCCCATATGGTTTCAGAATTGTTTTGGTTTTTTCATGTGGATTTGGATGAGGTGTCTGCTTGCAAAATCCTTCATTTCTTTCTAGAATGTATGAATAAAATCTCATAAAGTCTATTGCTTCATCTATGTCATTAATTGCCTCAATTCTGGTCTTTCCATTCTCAAATGACATCCATGCAGCAAGATCAAATTTAATTTTAGAAAATTCATCAGCAGTCTCTGTGAAACATTTAGATCTGTCTTGATATGAAACATTACTCCATTTTGGAAAAGCGTTTTTTGCTGAAAATATTGCGTCATTTGTTTGAGATATTGTTAATTTTGGAAAAGTACCAAGGACAATTCTGGTATCAGAGGGGGATCTCACCTCGAATGTTTCATTTGAAAAAATTTCTCTTCCTCCAATTATAGCAGGATATTTTTTTCCAAATTGTTTTTTTACAGACTCTACAGCATCATCAAATTTTTTATTAAATTCAGATTCTTTTCCCTGATTTACTGCTTTTCCCCACGTGTATTCGTTTTCAAACATGACTATAATTCTAATTTGTTGAATTTAAAGTGATAATCTTATTTTATTGAAGATATTACCTCGCCAATCATTCTTGATGCAAGATGTGATGTTCTATCTTTGACATCATATGGAGGACACACTTCAACAATATCCATGCCAATTATCCCCTTTTCTACAATTTTTTTAAGAAGAAACACAGCATCTACACTTGAAATTCCCATGGGCACAGGTACAGAAACTCCTGGAGCATGTGCAGGATCAATACAGTCCATATCAAATGAGATATAAACTGAATCAGCAATTTTTTCTAAAACATGTTGAGATATTTTTGCCATTCCTTTATCTATAATATCAAATGGTGTGATTATGGTAATTTGATTTGCTTTTAAATTTTCAATTTCTTCTCTTTCAGGAGTTCTTGTTCCTATCTGAACACTTGTTTTAGGGTTAATGTATTGTAGGACATCCCCAAAAACAGAACCATAGTATTCTTTGGTAGATGTTATAAAATCTGGATGTGCATCAAAATATACCAAAGAAATATCATTTGTTTTTTCTGCTAGTTGTTTTATGAGTTGTCTACTCATAGAATGATCACCACCTAGTGAAATGGGAATTTTAGAATCAGAAATTAACTTGTTAATTGTTTCTGGAATTTGGGATCTTGTAATATTTCCATAATCAAAAATATTTTTTGAAATTCCATTAATTGGATAACCCAAAGATGTTTGTCCATTTCTTATATAGGAATCCATAAGATTTGAGATTTTTCTAATTTGGTCTGGGGCTTTAGAAGTTCCCTCTCTGATAGAATGTGATTGAGATTCATCAGGAATTCCAATAATTACAATGTCACTATCTTCATATGAAGAATTTTCCCAACATATTTTTTCCACGTATAATTTTATTTTATGATAACTAATAAATTATTTTTAAAACTAGTGAGTGATTAATTAATTTCTTTATCGATGGTTCCACCTTGACCATACACCACAGGTAATGTGTGGCTGTTAAGCACTCTTACTTTTCTTATTTGGGCCACAGTCATTTCCATACTGTCTGGATTTTCTGCAAATATTTTTACAAAAATATCATATTTTCCAAAAGTACCATTTACTTCTAGTACATTAGGAATTGCCCTTATCTCCGAAATTACTTCTAGTTCTGAGCCTGGACTACAATTTAGTAGCATATATGACAACATAATCATTTATCCGCCATCAATTACACGTTAAAAGTTTTTTCTCATGTTCACTATAATAGACAAATTTTTATTATCTTCAATATTATGCCATTATTTTATGAATATCGTATTATTTGGTGTATGTACTATGAATTTCATGTATACTTCATTTCTTTTATACGCTAAAATAATATTGAATCATATAGTGTTGAATATTTTTTGAAAGTCAAAAATATTAACAACAACCATGCTATAAATTTATGTTCACAAGAAGCATTTGGATATAGTATTGCTACTACCGTGACTGCGTTTATTCTGCTATCTGTATTTGTAATTAAAAATAAGCAAATTATTAATCAAAAATGAAAGTTATCTTAAACTTTGGTTCAATTCCATGGAGACTCATACTATTTTAGAGATAAAAATGGATGCAGATAGATGTGAAATAAATTTAGAATAATCAATCAGATTTTGTATGTGATGCAATGCGCTCTTTACTTGGTCGATGTTTACCAGTTACAATATAATTAATTGCA
>JBHIUL010000033.1:2868-10236 GCA_042138315.1 Nitrosarchaeum sp. | reverse complement strand
TATTTTTGAATTACAGCTGTATAATCTCCACATCGTTTACACCATTTAGAACCTCTACCAAAATCGTGCTTTTTTCTTCCAGTTGCTTCGTATGATCTATCTTTTGGCATTATACTACCGTCACTCCAAACTCTTTAACTAGATAATCCTTTGCTTCTTGATTTTTTATTATGTGTGATTTTCCAACACTTGCTTTATGTTTACTTCTCTTTCTAATTCCATATCCTGGTCTGGTTAATGTTATTGAGATTCCAAGACCCAATATTCCAACCTGTGGATCATATTTTACACCTGGAATATCGATGTGTTCTTTAATGCCAAATGATAAGTTTCCAAAGTCATCAAAAGATTTTCCATTAATCACATTTCCTTTTGCTTCAAGTAATCTTTTGAGTAAGTCATGTGCATCTTTTCCTCTAACTGTAACTGCAACTCCTATTGGTTCTCCTTGTCTTACTCCCCACTCTCTTTGTGTTTCTTTAGCATTACGTGAACATGATTTTTTGCCTGAAATATGATCAAGTGCTTTTTTTGCCACTTGAATAATATCTCCTGACTTTCCAAGTCCCATGTTTAGAACCACCTTTTCTAGTGTGATTTTTTTCATTGAAGATTGTGTTATTTGGGACATATGATCACTTTATTTGAATTACAGGTTCCTTTTTTCCTATTACGATGATGATGTCTGTTGGAATTTCAATTTTTCTATCTCCTAAAGCCAACACTATGCGTTTAGGTAAAATGTAAGTTCCTTCTTCAATTGTTTCTATTTTGCCTATTTGACCTGCGTTGATTCCACGAGTTACTAGTACTTGTGCATCTTTTTCTAATTTTAAAACTTCAAGAATTTTTTGATCTGGAATTTGAATTAAACATGTGTCTCCCACATTTACTTTAGTATCTGAAATTGTTGAACGACCATCATGAAATCCTATTTGCATTTTGCCTTTGCTTATTGTTGTCTTACTTGTAACTCTGACTAGTTTTTTGCTTTTTTCTGATTCTTTAATTTGTAATGGTTTTAGTAATTTTCCTTCCATTGGAACTAGGCGGTATATTTCTGGAACATTTTCTAATTCAATAACATCCATTAAACCAATCGCATGATGAAGGGATTTTCGTACAACTCCATCGACTTTTACTTTACCTGTATAGATTGCAGCTTTTGCTTCTCTTAATGTGGTTACAATTTTTAATACATCTCTAAGTAATACTGCAGTTGGTACTGAGTATTCTTTTTTATGTGGTCCTGGTCGGACTGTAATTGCAAATCTTTTATCTTTTCTTCCAATGCCCCAAAACTGTGGAGCCATTTGTCTTTTGAGCTTTTTACTTCCAGATATGCTTACCATTATTTTTCAACTTCCTTTTTCTGATTTTTTACTACTTTTGTTTCTTTAGGTGTGTTTTCTTTTGCTTGCTTTTCTGTAACTGGTTTTTCTACTATTGTTTTTGGTTTTTCAGTTGGTTTTTTCCCTTCTAATTTTGCAATTCTCCATTTATCATCAGTGTTTAATCCTGTTACTAGGAGATTTGATGTGTGGATATATACATCGAATTTATCTCCTTTTGTTTTTTCTTTTTTTACACCTTCTATTGCAACACTGCTTTTCATTGTTGAAACTTTTGATATTTTGCCATCAACTCCTTTGAATTCACCTCTTACAATTTTTATGCTGTCTCCTTCGATAACTCTAATACTTTTTTTACCATATTTTTTACGTAAATCATCTGATAACTGACTACCTAGTTGTTTACTTTTTGTGTGGAATGTTGCACGATAAATTTGATTATTGCGCATTTTTGTTGGTTTCATTTTATACCACCATTGATGCCAAGTTAGCTACTCTTGGCCATTTCTCTGAAGCTTCTGCTGCAACTGGTCCTTTGATGTCTGTTCCTTTAACTTCTCCTTCTGGAGTTATCAGCACTGCTGCATTATCTTCAAAGCAGACTCTTACACCGTTTAATCTACGAACTGCATATTTCTGTCTAATTATGACTGCACCATACACTTGTTTTCTTAATTCAGCTGGGCCTTTTTTTACAACAACATTGCAAAAATCTCCTACTGATGCAGCTGCTAATTGTGCATGTCTTGTGTGATGTCTCTGCACCATTACTATTTCTAAAATTTTTGCACCTGTATTATCTGCACATACTATTTGTGCACCTATTGGAATTGCTTTTGTGACACGAGGACGGAATTCTGCAACTCCTTTTCCTGCCTGTTTTGCCATTATGCTTTAACCTCCACAACAACATATGATACTGATTTTGATATTGGTCTGCATTCTGCAGTCAATACATGATCTCCAGTTTCAACATCCATGCATTCAGGTACGTGGGCATGTATTGTATTTTTACTTCTTGCATATCTTTTGAATTTTATGTAGTAAATTGGTGATTCTTTTTGTAATGTGATTGTTTGTTTTGATTTATTACTTGTAACTTTTCCATCAAACAATTTTCCTCGCACTGATAGTTTACCATGAAATGGACAATGTGTATCAGTACATTCTCTACTTGGGGCTTTTACTTTTAATCCGATATTTTGTTTCATGCTTTTCCTCCTATTCTGTCAAATGATCTTTTTGCAATTTTTGAACCCAACACCATAACTTCTTTGTTATCTATTGAGAATTTCCAACTGTTATCTGATTTTGCTATTTTTTTAATTCCATTTGCAGTATTCATTATGATCATTGATTTTGTTTCATCTGTTACTGTTCCATTTAATCCTATGATTTCTGGATTTGATGACTCTGTGATCTCTGTGCGTAATCCAATTAATTCATGTGATAGGATGTTCTCTGAAGTAATCATTTTGTTTTCATCTCATTTAATCTAGTCATCATTCTTGCAATGTCGTGTCTGAGTGGTTTTAGTTTTCCACTTTCTTTTCTTAATGTGCCTTTTGAACCATCTACTCTTAATTTTGCAAGTTCACTTCGTGTTTCTTGAATTTTACTTTTGAGATCCTTCTCGTTTAACTCTCTTATTGTTTTCATGCTTAGTCGTGTCATTACAGCAGTTTAGCCTCCTCTTCTTCTAGGGTTTCTAATTCTTTCATTTTTTCTTCTTCTAATGCAATTTGTTCAGATTCAGTTCTAGCCTTTCGTTCTTTTTCTGTTTCATCTCTCATCTTTCCAGTGTCTGCATCTTTGATTTGTTTTGCTTTCTTTGGTTTTTGTGTCTTCATTTCAAATTCTGGAATATATTTTTCATTTCTTGCAATTCTTATTCTAATTCCAATCAAACCCATTGCGGTTTCAACATGTGCAATGTCTTCATCAACAATTACTTCTGCATGATGACCTGCTCTTGGTAATATTCCTGCGGTATGTTTTTCAAATGCAGAACGATCTCCTCGTAATTTACCTGAAATTGTTATCTGAACACCCATTGCACCATTTTCCATGATCTGTTTTAATGTCCACATGGTAGCTCTTCTAAATGCTGTACCTCGTTCTAAATGGGATGCCATTCTGTTACACATTACACTTGGTGAGAGTTCTGGTTTATCGATTTCTACTACTGATATCTGTGGATTTTTTAATCCAAAGTCTGTTGCAAGTTTATCTGTCAATTCTCTAATTCCTGTACCTTTTCTTCCAATTACTATTCCTGGACGTGTTACATGAAGTGCAACTCTTGTTCCAGTTGGTGTTTTTGAAATCTCTGCATGTGAAAATCCTGCATCTTTAATTGCAATTCTCAAATAATCTTTTAGAAGCATCATGTTGTAATTATCTTTGATTACGTTTTTTACTGCAGACATGTTATATCTCCTGTGCCACCAATTCTACATGTGTTAATACGTTATTTTTTGGAGAAGCTCTGCCCATTGCTCTTGGTGTGAATCTTTTTACAATGGTTCCTTTGTGTACTGTTGCATTTACAATTCTTAATCTATCTAAATCCATTCCTTTGTATTCTGCGTTTGATTCTAAATTGTCTAACACTTTGATAAATTCTTTAGCTGTTTTTTGTGGATATCGTCCAGACATCATTCCAGGATCTGATCTATGTCCTACTTGATTGTTGAATCTTCTAAATGCAATTGCTCTTTCTTTGTTAACTACAGATTGTAGGTAATCTCTTGCCTTTTCAATTGATAATCCTTTTATCGCAACTGCAACTTCGCGAGCATGTTTGTGTGAAATGTCTTTTTCTCTTAATGATGAGCGAACATGTTTTGTTGCATCAAAATTTTGAAATGCGTAATCGAATCTACCCATAATAATCACTTTAGTGGTACGTAGAGACTAGATCTTGATGCTCCGACACCCGGTGCACCATGTGAGACTCTCTTGTTTGTAATTACATATTCTCCAAGGTAATGGCCAATCATTTCACTCTTCAATAAAACTGGAGTGAATTCCTTTCCTGAAAAAACATTTACTGAAACGCCTACCATGTATGGTAGAATAATTAAATCTCGTGAGTGTGTTTTAATTGGATTTTTTAATTTTCCTGCTTTTGCTGATTTTATTTCTTCGATTAACTTTCTTTTATCATCTGTAATTCCTCTTGTG
The DNA here is from genome assembly GCA_042138315.1 of Nitrosarchaeum sp. Taxonomy (GTDB): domain Archaea; phylum Thermoproteota; class Nitrososphaeria; order Nitrososphaerales; family Nitrosopumilaceae; genus Nitrosarchaeum. The sequence goes on along the minus strand of JBHIUL010000033.1, from coordinate 5,698 downwards.
AGAGATCGTCTTTGTCTTGAATTAAATATTTGGAACAATTTCTCTAATGACATATTGTCCAGTTCCTCTTTTGGTAATCCTCTGTATAGAAATTCTTTGACCATCTTAATTCTCCTTTGTTAGTATTGATGAAGTTTTTTTGTCCATATTATAGCATTCCTATCTTTGTGGCTAAGTCTCTTGCTTTTTCTGTAGTTTCAAACTGGACAAATGCTTTCTTACCGTAAATTGTTCTTGCAGTGTTTACGTTTGTAGCTTTTTGATTGTATAATGCATTTACTGCTTCAATTATCTGTGGTTTACTAGCTGATCTATCTACAATGAAACAAATTTTACTCTCATTTTCAATCATTGCAAATGTTTTTTCAGTGATGTATGGTTTCAAAATGATTTTACTTGCTTGATCTACATTCATCGTGTTTTCACCATTATTTCTAGATGTCTTGATTTTATTTTTGCAATCTCTTCTAATGCTGCTTTTGAATATACTGTTAATCTAATTGGATCTGATCCTGGTGCCAAATCTAGCACACTTAATTCTTTGACTGATTTTACTTCTACTCCTGGAAGTGCACCACATGCTTTGCTCACTTTTGATGAATCTTTTGTTACAAACAATACGCTCTTTCCAACTTTTTTACTTCTTCCTCTCAGTGAAGATTTTCCTGTACGTGGTTTTCTTGTTAGTAATCTTTCCACATCTTTCATTAGTTTTAGGTCTTCTAACACTTTAGACATCTCACTTGCTTTTGAAATAGATTCTATGTCATTTGAAATTATTATTGGAAATGTTTCGATACCTTCTACTTTGTGACCTCTTGACTGTATCAAATCTTTTGATGCTGTAGCGGCAATTGCAGAACATAATGCTAATTTATTTTCTTTTTTATTTAATTTCTTGAAAATCACTTTATCTACAATTGGAGGATGAGCTTGTCTTCCACCTCTTACTGATGCCACACCACCAGCTTGCCCTTGTCTTCCACCACCACCACCTTTCATTTTTGCAATACGTGCTTGGTGTTGTCCTGTTGGTGGATCATTTGATCTTGCTACAACATCCATACCTGCTGTTGGATGTCTTCCTTGTGGTTGGAATTTATGTGAAGTTAGATTTGTGAATGCCTTGTGAATTAATTCTGCTCTAAATGGAGTTGAAAATATTAATGGTAATTCTACTTCTCCATCTTTTGTACCTGTTATTGTAAAGACATTAGTTTTCATTATATTACTACCTCTAAAATATTTGGCTTGCTAATTTTTGTTGGTGCGTTTCTGATTTGACTTCTTAATTTAATTAATCTTCTATATGTTCCTGGAACTGAACCTTTTAGGATGATGAAGTCTCCTTTTACTAAACCAAAATGTTTGTAACCTCCATCTGGATTTATTTTTATTTGATTGTTTTCTGTATTGCCAATCACCATTATTTTTTTATCATATTCTGTTCTCTGATGAAATCCCATTTGTCCTGCTCTTGGAACTGAGTACATGACGTTAGATGGTGAGATTGGACCTAATGATGCAACTTCTCTAACTGTTTTTCTTGATTTGTGTTGTTTTTTCTTGACTCCAAATCTTTGAATTACTCCTTGCCATCCTTTACCTTTTGTGATAGCTGCAACATCTATTGTTGCACCTGTTTCAAAAATTTGATCAATTTTAATTTCTTTACCTAGTAGTTCTTTTACATGTGCAAATTGTTTTTTAATATCTCCGCCACTAACTAGTGCTTCAAAGATGTATGGTTTTTTCTGTTCTAATCCTGCAGCACGTGGTGATACTGCAACTATTGCAAAAATTTCTTTGACTCTTCCAAGTATTTTTTCTGCATTTTCAACTGCCCCTTCTTTATTTTTAAAATTAATTTCTTTTGAAATACTTTTTGGAAATTCATTTGCATATACATCAAATTCTGCATGTAATCCATAATGATCTTTTGAATATCCTCTAATTCCTAAAATTGAGACTGGGGGAGTAACTAAAACAGTTCCAAGACTTACAAGTTGTTTTCCTGCGTTTGGAGTTTTATCACGGTCATCTATTGTTACTAGTTGAACACATCCTGCTTTGAATCCACAATGTGCTAAAATTTTTGGCTCATCTGAGTTATTTTTTGGCCATGTTCTAATTCGTGCTTCCATACTTTTGGCACGTCCTCTTGGATAGTATGCAGCACTTCCTCTACGTGGTTGAGCGTATTTTCTATGACCCATGGATAAATCGAAATCGTCTTCACCCGTCTAATAAACCATGTGAGACATCGTTAACCACCTAAAATTTATGGGTTAACGAACTATTTTCTTTATGATCAGGGTTCTAATAGATTAATTGTATAATTCCAGAGTGTTATTGCACCGATAATTACTCCTATCGCACCTAATCCCATTGCCAAGATTAAGAAGTTTCTTTTTTCAGTCATAGTTTTAATTTATTTTGTATGCATTAATTATTGATAATGTCCCCAAAAGTGCTTCTTCTAAGCGTACTGTTTCAGTTGCTTGATTTGGAAAAAAGTTTAATGTTTTAGCATTTTGAACATTTTTCATTTTACCTCCAAGTATTTCATGGACCCCTTTTTCAGGTGATCCAAAAACCACCAAAATAGGAAGATCAGAGCTTAGGTATTTTGCCAATTGTTCTTTTGTTGCTGACTTTCCTTTTCTTGATGTGATGATTGTATTTCCTTGCCATTCTGTTAATAATGAAAATAAACTTGCCCTTTCTTTTACTGTATATCCCCAATACAACGGAGTTTCATTTCTTTGAATTTCTTTAACTGAAAAATCCGGATATCCTGTTTTAAATTGAACTGTTACTCTTTTACCTA
>JBHIUL010000033.1:0-2768 GCA_042138315.1 Nitrosarchaeum sp. | reverse complement strand
AAAATTGTTATAATTAAATTTCCGTCTTCTCTATAATTTCCTTCTTGATAAACATAAATTGTATCTATTCTGAAAATTGCACAAGCCCTTGCAAGAACTGATATTTTTCTAGTTTTGTCTAGTTTTAAAGATTCATCGGATAATGCTGATTCTGGAATTGCAATAGAAATTTTCAATGTAACTTAATCCCACATCTGTGTTCTAACTATTTTGTTCCGTGTGGATATTTTTCTTTAGCTGTTTTTGCATATTTTGCAATTTGATCATCTGATACTAATTCAAATAAACCTGTTTTTGATTTAATTTGTGCCATTCTGATGTGACTTGTTCCTTCTTTATCTTCACTTGATAGATAGATTGCAGCAGATGCCAATACTGATGCATCTTCAAGGGATAATTCTTTTTTGTATGATTTCTCTAGGAAATCTGTCACTTGATCTGATCCTGAACCAATTGCAATTGCATCATATGAAATGTAAGTTCCACTTGGATCTGTTAGGTAAATTTGAGGATTATTATTAACTACTCCGCCTAAAATTAATGCTACACCAAAAGGTCTCACTCCTGCATACTGTGTATATTGCTGACATTGATCAGCTAGATGTTTTGCAATTGTTTCGACTTCTACTGCTTCATCATAAATCATTTTGTTACTTTGAGAAAAGAATCTTGCATTGTCGACCTGACTTCTAGCATCAGGAATATATCCTGCAGCAGCTACTCCTACATGATCATCTATCTGAAATATTTTTTGAGCAATATCTGTTATTTGTAATTTTCTAGGTTTTTCTTCTACTGCTATGATTACTCCTTCTTTTGATTTTATTCCTACTGCAATAGTTCCTCTTCTTACGGTTTCAATGGCATATTCTACTTGGTATAATCTACCATCTGGAGAAAATACTGTGATTGCTCTATCATAACCTTGTTGTGCAGGAAGCATTTGAATTCAATGCTTTGAAAGTTTAATTTAAGCTTTGGTTCTCTGACCTGCCGTGAGATTCGAAATTCATTTTTCTGGCCATGAAAATATACGATCAAATCATCCTAAAACAATTGAAATTACAAAAGAATCACATCTTACACCGAGAGGTGATTGTATTATTGGAGTTAATGCATCGTCAGGCTGCGCCGATTTGCCAATTTTATTAAAAAAAAAATTACAAAATCCAAATTCAAAAGTAACATTATCTATTCGAGTTGATACACATGAATTTGTTGTGGAAGGTAGAGGACATGAAAATCTTAGTCTTACTCATTTAGAGGATATTGTGATTAGAAAAAGTGACTTTGTATGTCCTCGAACTTTGGCCATAAAATGTGATAAATCCTCCGATCTTATTCCTAGAGAGATGATCTCATTGCTCCAAAACCCAAAAACCACTGGCACATTTACTATAATGATTGATTAAATCTGTGACAATTTTATATGAATAAATTTAATTTAAAACATGGGTTTAAAGACAAAAATCTTCATCTTAATTCCATTAATTGCGTTTGGCACTTTGATTTTTGGAACTGCGTTATACATGGAAATTTGTAAAAATTCTAGCTTTTCAATAGTTAATTGCTGATCTTTTTCATAGTAATTCCTTTTCAATTATTTTCTGTTTTGGTTAAATCTGATTCAGCAAGAATCTCTTAAACTACTAATTCTGATGTTGTTTATGCAAAAACCTACTGTTGAATTACAGATATCTAAACAACCTACAGAAACAGAACTAAAAAAACTAGAAGAATATTTTAAAGAAATGCCAATTGATGATATTTTATCTGGTTTAAAATTTGCAAAAAATAGATGGTCCGCAAAAGATGCTGGAACACTAAAAGTTGGTAGAAAAAGTATTATCCAAAAAGAGGTTCACTCTGTTACCTTTGAACAAGCTCAGTGGAGATTAAAAAATTGGAAAATGATGATTGCCAATTACCGTCGTAGAGGATATAGCTATCCAACAATCTCTAGAATTAAAAAAATTTTAATTCAAAAAAGTAAAAAAAAATTAAAATAATATTTTTTAATTAAATTAAAACATCTGATGTTCTTCTCTGAGCTGATTCTTGCTTTAGATTATCTGGAATTTCAGGTATTGATGTTTTTGTTTGTCCTGCAATAACTGAATGTGCTTCTTCAAGAATTGCTAATGTATCTGAGTTGGTGATATTTCCTGCACTCATCAAATCACTGCCTTCTAATGAAGACCCACTCATCACATCTCCTAATATTTGTGACAAGTCTTGCATAGATGATGATGCCTCTGGCATGATTCCACTTAATGCTGGACTTAGCCCTTTGATCAATGACATACATGGACTAAGTGTTACTACTACATCTCCTAATTCAGACACTGTGTTGAGTCTTAATTGAATTTGTTCCATTGAAAGTTTTGCACCACTTACCATATTCTTCATTTTTCTAACTTGAACAAGTTCATTTGCATATGCTTGTGCATATGCATTATTGTGTGATCTTTGAGCATTTACAACTTTTTCAAAAATTCCATCGTGTTTTTTCTGCAATTTTTCTGTAATGCTATCTAGTTTAATTATTTGAAATTGTAATTTTCTTTGAGCTTCTTCGATTTTTGTTTTTAATGGAATATCTGGTTTTACTTTGCCGATTACTCTTTGAGAAATACTTTCTCCAGATGTTTTATTCCACGAGTTACTTATCAAACCTATATTTCCTCACTAATGATATGTAATTTTGTTTTAAAGGAACTTGTCCTTATCATGTGTGTAACTACAGTAACAAGGGGGTTTGGTTACAT
>JBHIUL010000032.1:8693-10246 GCA_042138315.1 Nitrosarchaeum sp. | reverse complement strand
CTCAAATAATTTTCAACTTCATTTTTTGATGGTAAGTTTAACGAGTGATCTGAGATGCTGTGCATTATCATGGCTGATGAATCTAGATTTTTGTACATTAGATATGGGATATTACTTCCACCTACTGGATGATATGGCCCTGGATGGATTTCTGGTAATACCATTCTAAATTGTGTACCTCCATTTGGCGAAGATAATCTAATTTGAGATGTGGATACTTTAGTTTGATAGGAACGTTGTTCAATTATTGCTTCAGCTTCTGTGAAATCATTTCCTTGTGATGCCAAGTATGCTTGTATTGTTCTATGTGTGCTTTCCATACCTGGTCTTCCAGCTCTATCTGTTAAAACCGACCATACACTAGCGATTATTAAAAACACTACACCAAATCCTATTGCCAATGGATTTGTTAACACTGTACTCCACATATCATAAGGGATTATTGCTAAGAACATTGCAAGTGGTTGTACCATGCATATTGCCCAAGCTTTTTTGATACTTGCACCCAACGTTGTAGTAAAAATTCCAATTCTAAAACTGGCAAATAAGAACATTCCATATGTTACAAAAAATAACGATGTCTCTTTTACTAGAACAACACTTGCAAGTAAGCCCATTAATAATACTGCAACCCATAACATATTTCCAAAAAGAGATGCATGTAGTGATTTTGAATATTCTTTTTTCCTTGTAAACTGCTTATCGATTAATTGTGATAATGCTAATATCCCAATTACAATTGGAATTCTAAACAAAATTTCATTTGAGCCATTATATCCAAAATACACTATTGCTGTAATTACTGCTGCAATTACTAATGATCCTGCTAGTGAAAAATAATGTGATGCTGGATTGATTAATGTAAGGGAAAATCTATTGTGTATGTTTGAAACATCGTCTGAAGACTTTTCCATGTTCTATCTCGGAGCTAAAAATATGTCAATAAACCATGAAACAACAATTAAGCTGATTGGAACTGAAACAACAATTCTTGGATCAATTTTAAACCCTTTTGTCTCATCTTCAAAGAATCTCATGAGACCTCCACTTGATGCTGGTAGTGGGGCTCCTTTCTTTTTACTGCTCATTGTTAATTTTCAAAGCTTGAATTTTGACATAAATACTTTATTCCTGATACAAATTTGAGGTTAATTTCAAAAAAAAATCTTTTTTTGAGGCTAATTTTGACCTATGTCTTGTCATATGTTAAACGATCAACTCTATTTCAACAGTTATTGACAGTCTAATTTTTCAAAATCATACAAATGACAAATTAGGAGAAATTAATAATCGGAGTACTATCTATGAAATCCAATGAAAAAACTAGAGCTCACTTGTTTTGATCAACAAGCCTCAAGTATAGACTATGTTTTAAAAAAATACAAAGTATCATATAATTTTGAATTAGCTATAATTGATAATCAAAAATTAATTCATTATACTGTTATTGTTCCTGATATTATATCACGAAATGTAATCAATGAATTAAGTGATATTTTAGATACTCGACTCAAAGAGATCTATTTGATTAGTCAATCACTTGAATCTGCAAT
>JBHIUL010000032.1:0-8593 GCA_042138315.1 Nitrosarchaeum sp. | reverse complement strand
GTAGTTACTGGAATTTCTCTTGCTCTGTTAGATTATGATATGTTCATTAATTCACTTACCCTTACAATTGCAAACATTTTGGGATTAGTTTTAGGAACTATGATTGTCTTTTTTGCTCTTGGCATAACTCCTAGAAAATATCATGAACAAGAACAAGCAAAAAAATATCAATCTTATACTATTATTCTCTTTGTAGCTATGAGTGTAGTGTTAGGTATTTTGACTTTTTGGATATGATCTGTTTTAATAACCCACTTTTGTATTTATTTTTATGTTCAAAAAAATTGTTGTAGCATTTATTACAAAACAATTCAAAAATAAATCATTTCTAGTTGGATTAAATATTGCACGAAAATTTGATGGTAGTGTAACTGTAGTTGACTGTGTCTATAAACAGCCACCAAAATTTGTCTTTTTTGAAACATCTGATGATAAAAAATCATATGTAAAAACAAAAGAAAAAATTTCAAAGAGTCTTGAAGAGTTTGAAAAAATGGCAGAAAAGCGTGGAATTAAGATAAAAACAAAAATTGCTTTAACTGAATCTATTTCTGATTGGATAGTGGATTTTGTAAAGGATCATGATACCGATCTGTTAATAATTGATCATCCTCATTTGTCTGAATTTGAAAATGATCATTATGAACACATTATTCGCTCAATTACAGATACTGTTAAAGTGCCAATTCTTTTATTGCGTTCTTAATTTTTTTATTTTTATTTTTTCAATTTTCCTAAAGTTTCAATTATAGAATTAATTGATTTTAGGATATCTTGCTGCTTTTCATGATTTGACTCTTGTTCTAGTTCTTTGGATAAATTTACTAATTTTTCTTCAAGTGTCTTCTCTAAACCTGTTTTTTCTACATGTGACTGATTCTCCACTGGTATGTCCTTTTTTTCAGGTTCTCTGCCACAACTAATACATAATGCATGTCCTTCTTTCATTACTCTTACACCTGAGCAGTATGGACATGGCTCACTTAACAAAGTAGCCCCTTTCAATAACATATCTGCTGCTTTTTTTGTAAGATCTTTTGACATATGTTGAGTTGTGATTTCTCTTTAAAAAATACAATTATTTTTGTTTTTTATTTATATTGCAAACAAGGCTTAATAGTGCGTAAAATCGAATTAATTTAGAACGTATGGCGGTAATTTGTAATACTTGTGGTCTTCCTGAAGATCTATGTGCTTGTGGCGAACTTGCTAAAGATAGTACAAAAATTATAATTCGTTTAGAAACTCGACGATTCAAGAAAAAAGGAACCATGATTGAAGGATTAGACCCAAAATTAAATAGTTTAGAAACTGTTGCTAAAGAATTAAAAAATAAATATGCTTGCGGTGGAACTGCAAAAGATGGTTACATATTTCTTCAAGGCGATCATAGGGATACCATCAAAGATACTCTAATTCATTTAGGATTCCCTGAATCTAGCATAGAATTACATTAGACATACATTGCAAGTATCACCCAAAACTCTTCAAATTGTAGTAGTTCTTCATTTAGCACTTTTATCTGTGATTTTTGCTATGATGCTTTTGTCATTTCCATTTGGTGCATTTGTTGTGTTTAATACCGACATTGGTGGCGATATTAACTTTCAATACCCTGTAAACAATCTTGACCTCTTTAAAGAAATTGAATATCTGATTCCATCCAGCTTTGAAATTGGGGATTTTTTTATTATTTTATGGTCTATCTACGCAGTTCTTTTTGCAATAGCTATGTTTGGTCCTGACACTGGATTTTTAAAAACAATCTCTAGTAATCTATGCCATGGAAAATTGGCAACAAAATCAAACTATATGCTTGCAATTACAAAATGGTTTTCTATCCTTATTTTAGTCTCAATAGTTATTGATTTTACTCAGCAGGGATTTGGAATAGTTACTACTCCTCCATCTATCGATAATAATCTAACTCAGTTTTTGTATGTGAGTATTTCCCCACTTGTTGAAGAATTTGGGTTTAGAGTAATTCTAATTGGTTTGCCACTCTTTGTGTTTTATTCTCATAAATTATCTTTCAAACATTTTTTCAAATCTCTTTGGAATCCAAATCGTAGTTTACATATTTATGATTTTAAAAAGCCATTTATTCTGATAGTTTTGATTGGTGTCTTTTTTGGACTAGCACATATTATGACTGGTGAACCATGGAGTGAAGGAAAATTTGCACAAGCCACTATCAGTGGAATTATTCTCGGTTGGCTCTATTTTCGATATGGTTTGATTTCTGCAATTCTTGTTCATTGGGGAACAAATTATTTTATATTTTCATATGCAAATTTTGTATCTCAAATTAATCAAATCCCTATTGAGGCTGCATTTTCACATTCTTTAATAAACACAATGGAATTATTATTTTTGGTATCTGGAATATTTGCAACTGCTGTATTGTTGCTCACTTATTATAATTCAAAAAAAGAAAAATCATTAAAAATTGAGTAATATTTTATTTTGAATTTTGTGTATTAAAATTAAATGATCTTTTTATAATTCAATTATTTTTAACTCAGTTAGAGATTCAATGCAAGTTTGAGTCCCTTGTATCTGTTTCTTATTGTGACTTCTGTTACTCCAGCTGCTTCTGCCACATCTCTTTGGGTTTTGCTCTCACCGTTTGTAACACATGCTACATAAAGTGCTGCTGCTGCTAACCCCATAGGATCTTTGCCTGCAGAAATTTTTTGCTCTTCTGCTGTTTGTAGTATCTTGGTTGCTGCTCTTTTTGTTTTTTCAGATAATCCTGCTTTACTTGCAATTCGTGATATGCATTTTACGGGATCAACTACTGGCATTTTCAAATTTAATTCTCTTAATAACAGTCTATAACATCTTGCAATATCTTTTCTTTTTATGTTGCTTGCTTGCCCGATGTCTTTTAATGTTCTAGGAGTTTCTGTATCTCTACATGCTGCATACAGTGCAGATGCAATTAATGCTGAAATTGAACGCCCTCTTACAAGTCCTTTTTCTAATGCCTTACGATAAATGTAAGCTGCTTTTTCAATAACTGCATCACCTACTGCTAATTTGTCTTTTAATCTGTCTAGTTCGCTAAATGCCTGTCTGAAATTTCTGTCTACTGGTTCATGTACTTGACTTCTACTATCCCAAGTTCTTAATCTCTCGATAGTACTTTTCATGGCAGACGTGAGCGGTTTGCCAGTTGCATCTCTGTTTTGAGGATTGATTACCGTTGCTAATCCCATGTCGTGCATTGCTAATGACGTTGGAACTCCTGCCCTGCTCTTGTTTTCACCTTCATTAGAAAATGATCTCCACTCTGGACCTGATTCGTCAACTTTGTCTGTAATCACAAAACCACATTTTCCACAGAAGTTTTCGCCTGTAGTTGCATCTGTAACTAGCGTTCCCTTTCCACATCTTGGGCATCTGTCTTTTAGATTTACATTTTTAACCATTTTTTTTCCTTTCAAAACTTTTTATGATGATATTTAACCATTGCTGATTCATTTCTTATAAATCTGATGGTGATCTTCGTCTAAAAACAATACGATTATCAAAAATTTGATCTATTTTTCTTATTTTATGTCTATGATTTTTCTAATTTTTTCTATGATTTCTGGTTTTTCATTTTGTTCAAAAATAAATTTCAGATCCTCTAAATTATCTACATCCCACATTATTCTTTTTACAAACACAAGTTCTACATTTCTTGTATGTTCTTTTGCAGTGCTCATGTGAATTTTATAGCTATCTTCGTCATAGTGTGTTATCATCAAATTTACTGGCATTCTAACAAGTGCATTTGTACCATCAAATCTTCTAGATGGAACGATAATTGCAAAATTTGGTGGTACTTTGTTATTTAACATAAAATCAATATCTTGGGTTTTGATAAATGGTATGTCTTGAGGAAAAACAACCGATGCATCAAACTGATTCTCTAAAAGATATTTGTCAGCTAATGCAATTGCTCCATTGACACTTTTCTCTTCATTATCTGGAATAATTATTGCGTTATATTTTTTGCCAATTAATATCGCCTTTTCTTCTTTTGTCACAATTATTGTTTTTTCAATCTGAGGTGAAATTGATAATGTATGTAATATTTCCTCTAACATTATTTTACATAATTCTTCTTTCTGTTGTACTGATAAATTCAACCGTGTTTTTGCTAGAGAGAAAGTCTTTACAGGAACGATTGCTGCAATTTTCAAATTATACGTGTATTTGTTTTAAAATAAAATTTGCTAATGCGTCTTCAGCTAGTTTATTGTTCATGGTAATTTTTGTTTCATATACTCTCATATCTAGACTTTGAATTTTTTTTACTAATAATCTATCTTTTGTATCTACAACTATGTTTGAGCATACATCTGAATACATTTTTGCAAGGCCATATGCATTGGTTTCTATCCCTGCAGCTTCCATGTATTTTGCTGCTGGCCCGCTAATTGCTTTATCTCCAATAAGTGGACTAACTGCAACAACTTTCTTTTTGATTTTTGAAAGTTCTTTTCTGATTCCTTTTATTTGTAACATTGGCCCAATCGATGTAAGTGGATTTCCTGGTGCCAAAATTATCATATCTGCATCATGAATTGCATTTACTGCTTCAGGATTAGGACGTGCTTTGTCTGCACCGATATATTGAATTCCTTCTACTGGGTCTCTTCCACGATGTTTTACCCAATATTCCTGCAAGTGTAATTCTCCCTTATCTGTAGTTATTCTTGTTTCTATACTATTATCTGTGACCGGAATAATATTTGCACTAACTGCAAATTTCTCACACATCCATTTTGTAATGTCACTTAAATTTTTACCATTTTTTAACATGTTTGTTCTTATCAAATGAGTTGCTGCATCTCTATCTCCTACTCTAAACCATGTTTCTTCTCCAAATACTTCCATCTGTCTTAGAAAATTGAATGTGTCTTTTTTCATTCCCCATCCTCTTTCTTGATCAAGCAGATCTGCTAAACCGTAAATAATTGTGTCAATGTCTGGACACACGTATAATCCATAAAGCCAATAATTATCTCCAACATTAGTTATTACATTCACTTTGGATTCTTGAGCTACTAATCCTCTGACTAGTTTTACCGATCCTGTTCCGCCTGCTAATACTGTAATCATTCCATTTTCTCCTAAAACCGAAAAGACATTTGCTGTTACTACATATTACTTTTTCAGAAACCGCCGATCTGATTTCCTTGGATAAGTTTATTACTAATTTAATATCGATTTTATTCGTGTCTAGGACTGTCTTATTAGCAGTTTTGATTGCTGGTTTGTTTGTAATTGGTTCTAGCTCTTCTGTTTGGGCAGCTCAGGTAGATGCTCGAATTAACCCTAATAGTGATACTTCTCCATTTTCCTATAATTTTCAGAAAACCGTCTTTATTGAATATCCAAATGGCGGGCAACTCTTTGATGAATTACGTGATAAGGAATGGACTGTTAAGGGTACTGCCGATTCCTCAAATCCTGGTGTTCAGCAATTAATTACAAGTCTTAATAACAAAATTCGCAATGATGGAAGTCATGCAAAAGTTTCCAATCTTAATGTCGAGTATAACATTCATCTAAAAGGCAGAAATCTTAGTACTTCTATTGATTATAAACTCATCATAAAAGGTGATCTTACTGACTATGTCATTACAAAAGATCAAACTAGAACTCTGGTTGAACTTGGCTGGAGAGGAATGGGAACTAACGATCCTGTTATAATTGATGGTCTGGAAATTAATCTGCCAATCTCAATAATCAAAGAAAAAGAACCTGCTGTCTATGCTATTCTTGCTGGAACTGAAGCTGATTCTATTTTGTCTAAAGGTCTTATGAATGCTGATTTTATTTTACAACAACCTATGACTAATTGGCACTTTTTGTTTGACCCAACTGGAATCAACGTAGATGCTGGCACTTTCAAATTAGACAAATCTATTTCTGGATTTGTTGTATCAAGTTGGGCCATGGGTGAGAGTAGTATCCGAGAAGGTAGACAAGTTGAAAGAACTTTTTCAGCAAAAGTAGTTGCAGATAAAAATTATGAAGTTAGAAGTGTTCAATCAGCTGATCAAGGAAATATTGCTGCCATTGGATTTGGTGCATTAGATAAACTTGATGGCTTGGAAATTGTTGGACTTACTCCAACTGCTCCAAAAGATTATGGAACGACATCAACTGGTGGATTTCCAATTGCTATTGTTTATGGTATGGCTGGCATGGCTGCCATTGGTGGAATTGCCTTTTTCATATTTAGTAATCGTGCATTAAAGAATCAAAAAGTTGGTCAGCAAGGAATTGATCCAAGTAGACTAGTAAGCTATCAAACCAGTTCATCTGCTGGTGGTTATCAAACTAACAGAGGTGAATCATATCTTGCAGATACTTCTGATTATACACAGACTAGAAATGTCTATGAAGAGGAAAAACAGAGTCCTCCTCCATCTATTCCAAGTACTGAAGAAGAGGCAGCATGTGGTTGCGCTGCATCTGCAGAAATTGGCTCTGAATGTGATTGTGAAATGCATGGCTCATGTTTATGTGATGCAACATGCAAATGTAATGCTAGTATCTGTAAAGAACAAGCAAATTCAATGAAATAGACTTTACAACAAAAAATACTGTATATTAAAAAATTGATGTGTGCTGGGAGTAACCCTCCTTCTGTTTTCACGATATTACGCTTTGCAGCCTACCTGAACTTGGTACAGGATCCTATAGTTCTGTTTGGCTTTGCTCCATGTGGGACGTCTTTTTCATTCTTTCACTGGAAATCTCAGGTTTTGCCATCATCGTGCGCCAGGTTAGATTCTTTTCTGCTCCGTTGCCAACCATCTCTGGTTATCTATCTCCAGATCACATTTCCTGTATGGAGGGAGGAGTTTCCTCTGCCGTAGCAGTGTATCGTGCTCCAGCTCACATCTGTTTGTTGTATTTTTGATTTAATTTGAAGATTGTCTTTTTGGTTTTTTACCTATAATGAACAACGTTCCAAATTCACGCTTCCATTTTTTCTTATTTTTTAAATCTTTTATCTGCCTTGTCTTTGTTTCAAATCCTGCATCTTTGAAAAACTTTTTCCACTCTTGTTTTGAGCGTAAATGCATTTGAATCTTCATTATATCTGCCCATTTTGCAGTTGCTTTGTTATCTGTATAGAAATCTGTGCCACAAAAAAAATACCCTCCTGGTTTTAACAAATTGTAGATCTTCTTAAGTGCAATTTCTATTGAATCTACATAGTAGAGAGATTCCATTGAAAATATGAAATCAAATTTACTTTGATATTTCAACGATTCAATATTTTTATGAATGTAATTTTCTTTGCTTGTTTTTTTCTTTATATTCGCTAGTTTGATCATGTTTTTACTTTTGTCAATTCCTATTGCTTTTTTACAGTGCTCTTTCTCTGCAATTTTTCTCACTACCCAACCATTGCCACACCCCACATCTAAAAATGAAAATGGTTTATCAAAAGAAATACTATCTAAAAACTTCATCACATTTTTTCCATGCTCTTTTTCCATCAATTCATCTCTGCCGCTTTTAGCCCATTTATCAAAAGTATCTCTTACTAAATCCACAATTCTAAATTATTTTGTTTTCAATTATAATCTTGTCTCACTGAGCTATACTACGAACAAATCATACGTTTTCTTTATATCTAAATTTTCAAGATTGATTTTGAAAAGATATTGCCTGATGAATCATGCCGAAACTGTGGAGGAAAACTAGTTGATTATTCTAAATGCGCCAAATGCAATAAAACCAATAAGATGATCTGCACTTCCTGTGGCACTAGAACCATTGAACAATTTCATTTTCATTGTATGCATAGTAGACTTATCCAATCTAATACTGTGTCTATACTTGTTTCAGGTGACTCTTTTTTGACTGCTGTGGCTTGACTGCATGATTCCTGATTTTCACTGTTAATTGTTTTTACTTTTTACCAAGTTGAATAACTGTCTAACTGCTAATTTTGGATGATGAGCTGCCAGTTTTATCATACTTGTCAACCCAAAATCTGCTTTAATAAAATCTAAAAATTCTTCTGGTTTTAATTCATTGATTATGTCTAACTCTTTATCCCATTCTTCATCTGATAATCCTATCCATCTATCTTGAACTTTTCCTGCTGTCTTTATTTTTGCTTGAATGTCTTTTCTCCAACTCTCTTCATATGGATAAAGTGCCTTCTCGTCTGTCTTTCCTGATTTTATTGCATCTGCTGCTATCTTTCCTGCTACCCTTCCAAATTTTATTGCATATCTTATTCCTTCTAACACTAGTGGGTTTGCCTGTCCTGCTGAATCTCCAACTAGAATCAAATTATTGTATACTGTTTTTCTTGACAATCCATCATTTGGAATTAATCCGTAATGAAATTCAATTGGTGTGATTTTTCCTAATTTACTTATTGGGCCCACTTTTGAGTCCATTAATTTTTTTAATCTTTCCGTTGGATCTATATCTGATTCTGGTTTTCCAACTCCTACTCCAATTCTTACGATATTTTTTCCAACAGGAAATATCCATGCATACCCTGCTGGAGAATATTTTTGACCAACCATTAACCACCATGTTTCTTGATCAACATTTTCAG
>JBHIUL010000031.1:3313-10343 GCA_042138315.1 Nitrosarchaeum sp. | reverse complement strand
ATTTCAGCTGCTCTTCTTCCTGAGAATAACATTGAGCCATATGTTGGACCCATTCTTGCAAGTCCATGTGTTTCAGTTACCGACATACCTGCTGCTACTAAACCTGGATACACTTCACCTGTTTTGTGAACTACGTGTTCTTCGCCTTCGTTTACATACATTGGATTCATGCCTTTCCATTCTACTAATCCTCTATCTACAAGTCGTTTTACTGCAACAGAATCATGACCTGATGCATCTATGATCATTTTTGCTTCAAGTGCAATTGGATCAACACAAGTGATGTTTCTTGGTAATGCTGATACTGGCATCCAATTAACGACAATGCCGCAAACTCTACCGTTTTTTAAAACAAGATCATCAAATTTTGTAAGATTGAGAAATTTTACTCCTGCATCACATGCAGCTGCAATTAATTTTGATACTGCATGAGGTCCAGGTGTTAAGTATAATCCTTCTGAAACTTTTTTGTATGGTATTCCCAATTCATCCCAAATTTTTTGAGCTGGTTCTCTAACTGTTACTGGATTCATCATATACCCGCCTAACCAATAACCTCCACCAAGGTAATTGTTTTGTTCAACGACTAAAACTTTGAACCCCATATTTGAAAGATCTCTGCTTGCAGTTAATCCTGCAGGTCCTGCACCAATAATTATTACATCTGACTGGGCTCTGTCTATTAAGACCGAATGCCATTCATTTGCGATGGCACGAGTAATCTCAACTTCACTAACATCGGTAAATATTTTTTCTGACTTCTCCACAGTGGTGGCTTTTTGCATAAATCCGATAATTCTTAGAACCAATTAATACTTTCCCACATTTTTTTAACTTAGGTGAAACTAATTCTATGAATCTGAAATTACAACATGAGGAAAATTCATGTATGTTATTGAAATTTTGCCTCCTAAACTTCCCTATATCAAAAATTTATATCATAACTCACAGAACTTTCTATTGTATTGACTATATCTGATCTTAAACAATCGTATCCAGATTCATCTAAACCTAAAATTAATTGGGCCCGAGTTGAGGAGGCTGAAGATTTTGCAAATACTGTAAAGTTATTCCGTCAAGGAAAATACAATGAAGATAGCTTTAGACGCTATAGACTTCAACATGGTGCTTATGGTACTCGAATGACTAATGATTATGCCATGGTTCGAATCAAGCTTCCAGCAGGCGAAATCTATCCTCAACAACTGGAAAAAATATCTCAACTAAGTGAACAATTCTCTATTGGCAGTGCTCATTTTTCAACAAGAGAGAATATTCAACTACACTGGGTAATATTAGAAGATGTTTCTGAAATTCTACGTGGACTTGCTGAAGTAGGTCTTACATCCCGTGAAGCATGTGGTAATTCTGTAAGAAATGTAATGTGTAGTCCTTTGTCTGGTGTTTGTGAAGATGAAGAATTTGATTCTACTCCTTATGCTCTTGCAACAGCTAGATTCTTTTTGAGAAATCCATTATCACAAAATCTCCCACGAAAATTCAAATTTAATTTTACATGTTGTGAAAAACATGGAATGGTAAGAATGGTTGACGTTGGATTGATTCCACAAACTAGAGATTTAGATGGATCCGTTCAAAAAGGATTCAAAATTTTTCTCGGTGGTGGATTAGGTAACAGATCCTTTGTAGGTCATCAGTTAGAAGAGTTCACACCTGAAGAAGATTTATTGTATACTTCAATTGCAGTATTGCGTATTTTTGATAGACTTGGTGATAGGAAAAATATGGCCCGTAACAGAATGCGTTATCTTGTAAATGATATGGGTTGGGAAAAATTCCAAAATCTAGTTCTTAAAGAAAGAGCAATAGTAAGAGCAACACAATCTGTTGTTACTGCTCTTGACATAGATCATACTCCTTCAGTAATTAAAAGACCAATTAAAATATCTGATGAAAGTGGAAGTCCAAATCCTGATGGGTATACCAGATGGTTAAAGACTAATACTGTAAAACAAAAACAGTCTGAATATCACTCTGTATTTGTAACACTTGAAGCTGGAGACATTACCTCAAATCAATTAACTGCAATGGCTGATATTATTAGAGAATTTTCATCAGAAGGTCATGCAAGGGCTGGGTTTGTTCAAAACATTGCATTGCGTTATGTGCATGAAGATGATTTACCACGTCTGTATTCTAAACTACTTACCGTGGGTTTGGCAAAATCTGGTGCTTTGACTATGGCTGCCCCGATTGGTTGTTCTGGCACCACTTCCTGTAATCTCGCTTTAACTAATTCACATAGATTGGCAAAGGAAATACAAAGAAAATTCTTGGAATTAAAATTAGATCAAGATGATGATTTACGTGATTCTTCAATTAAGATTAGTGGATGTCCAAATTCATGTGGTCAACACGGAATTGCAACAATTGGTTTCTTTGGTGGAGGTGCACGAATTGGAAAAGAGATGTATCCTAACTATCAGATGTCTTTAGGAGGTCGCTCTGATGGTGAAACAATGCTTGGTGTAACATGTCAAAGAATTCCTGCAAAACGAGTTATTCCTGTAATTTTAAAAATTATTGAGATATTCAAACAAAATAAAAAATCAGGTGATACTCTTAAGGATTGGATTCATAGAGTTGTTAATGGTAAAGAAGATTCTGAAATAAAATCTGTTCTTGATATTAGAAAATCTTTGGATTCCTTAATTATCCCACCCACTAAAGAAGATGATCCTGATTTTTACAATGACTATGGCAGTGATTCTAGTTATCATACAAAAACTGGAAAAGGTGAATGTGCTGCATGAGCCAAGAAAAAACAATCAAAACAACAACAGATGTTGATTCACTGAGATCTGAAATTAGAGATAAAAGTGTCCGTGTAATTGACGTACGAAGAGAAGATGATTACAAACAAAGTCACATTCCAACTTCTGTAAATCTTCCACTTGCAAATTTATTATCTGATGATAGTCCTGAACGCGTTTTAAAACTTGTAAATGCAATGGGCATAGATGATGAAACTCATGTGGTTGTGTATGATGATACCTTTGGTGCATTGGCATCTAGAGTTGCTTGGACATTAGAATATCTTGGTCATTCTGATGTGTCTTTACTTGAAACAACTTTTAGTACATGGAAATCACTTGGTCTAGAAAATGATAATAAAATTCCAGAAATTCAAAGTAAACAACACTCAATTCATCTAAAACCTGAAATTCTTGCCACTTCGACCTATTTGGAAACAACAAAAGAAAAACCTGATGTGATTTTAATTGATAATAGAGAACGACTAAACTATCTGGAACAGCACATCCCAGGCGCAATTAGCCTTCCATATAGGACTCTTGCAACTCCAGATAAGATTCTACGTCCTAAGGAGGACATGAAGCGACTTTTGGATAATCGTGGTATTTCGGGTAACTCTGAAATTATTACTTATTGTGGAAGTGTTGGAACTCTTTCTGGTTTGGCTTATTATGCACTAAAATCTGTTGGGTTGCCTAATGTCAAATTGTATGTACGTTCTTTTAAAGAATGGAAAGGACTTGAGAAACCTGTAGCAAAACAACAAGATGCAAACTATTGGGATTTGTCTGCAGAATAATTTATGATATTTCGTTTCTAAGTTTTTTGGTAATTGTAACTTCTATGTTATCAAAAAGATTTAGCATCTTTGTTTTGTTTTCAATAATATAATCTACGCCTCTATCTTTTAATCTAATTTTCCATAATCTTATCTCTCTATGTTCTTCAAAGAATTGTTCGATCATTTGTCCTCCTGATTTTGTAGGGTCAATAAACTCTTCAAATATTTCAATTGTCTTATCGACATTTTCCTCTTCAATTGCTGCTCTGACTGATTGTATGGCTTGACTCATTTCTTTTAGATTCTTGATTGGTTTTGGTAATTGTTTTTTTGTAATTCCAAACAATCCTTTTTTCTCTTTTCCTAATCTTTCTGCAACATCTGCTGCAAGATCATAAATTGGAATCTTACTTAATCCATCACGTTTTTCATTCTGAACGATTAATCCTTTTTCAAGTAATTTTCTTAATGCATCCTCTGCATCAACTTTATCTAGAAATGTTGTCCATACAATAGCTCCAATGGTATGGTATCCTTGTCGTATTGATTCTAGCACTACGACTTCTTGAATTCTTTTGAATCCTTCTTCGATTCTTACATTTGCAAAATCTTTGTCTCTAATTGATTTTCTTGCATTTTTTACATCGATTTCAATTGAACGTTTCAATGACTCAAGTGCTTCTGGAACTTGATTTACTAGAGATAGAAAACATGCTTTGTTGTACCATGCCATTGCATATGTGGGATCTGATTCTACTGCTTTTTCAATTGCATCTAATGCTTTGGCATAGTTTTTTTGTTCATAATGTACTAGGGATTTTAAATTCCAGGCCTCTGGATTTGTGACATCTATATCTAAAATTTTATCATATACTTTTAGTGCTTCATTAAATTCATCTAAATGGAATCGTGCATAACCTAATTTCAACAAAGTTTCAATGTTGTCTGGTTCTATTCGTAAGGCCTGCTCAAATACGGTTACTGCCTCTTCGAGTTTTTCATCTGCCATGAGATTCACTCCTTTTTTAAATAATTTTTTACGATTATAGTCTGGATCTACTAGGCTTGTCTCTTCTTGATCTATCTTTTTAGGCTCGATCTCTTTCTCACTTGATTTTTTTTGAAATGGTTTCTTCACTAGCTCAAATTGGACCTTTAATCTAGATAAATACTATCCTGAATCGAGCCTGTCTCTTGAATGTTTTTGCACCAAATACAGAAATACTTGGAATTTAAACAAACGATTATGTCGTCTCATCCTAGATTAGATGTTCATGGTCCAGCACCGTTTAAACAGTCTGGAATCTATGAGACTCAGATCTTTATCACTGACTCCAAACCATCTGCTGATAAAATTAAATCTAAACAGTTTTCTTCGTTATGGAAAGGTAATTTCCATCTCCGAGTAAAAGACGGAGTATTTTCTGAAATACTTGGTTCAGCTGAAAACCCACTTCCATCATCTGTATATGATCTTGATACTGTCTGGATTGTTGTTGTAGATCTTTTTTCATCACTGCATTCTGTTTTTGATGTTCCTTTAGAAACCCCTGTCAAAACCAAACCACAATCTGAAACTAAACCTGAGCAAAAGACTGAATCTCCAAAACCACAACGCACGAAATCATCTGATTCTTTTACTGGATACGGTGGTCCGCCCGGTGATAAAGGTCCAACCGGTCCACAAGGTCCGTCTGGCGACAAAGGTCCACAAGGCGATAAAGGTCCAACTGGTCCACCTGGTCCACAAGGCGATAAAGGTCCAACTGGTCCACAAGGTCCGTCTGGCGATAAAGGTCCACAAGGCGATAAAGGTCCGTCTGGTGACAAAGGCTTCCAAGGCGAAAAAGGAATTACTGGTGATAAAGGTGATAGAGGCGATAAAGGTCTAACTGGTCCGCCCGGTGATAAAGGCGATAAAGGTCCAACTGGTCCGTCTGGTGACAAAGGTCCTGAAGGACTAAAAGGTCCACTTGGTCCACCCGGAGAAAAAGGTCCTACTGGTCCAACTGGTGATAAAGGACAAATTGGATTACGTGGAGTTCCAGGTGACAAAGGCGATAAAGGTCCACAAGGAATTCAAGGCGATAAAGGATTAACTGGCCCACAAGGCGATAAAGGAGAAAAAGGTCCAACTGGTCCACAAGGCGATAAAGGAGAAAAAGGCATACAAGGTCCTCCTGGCCCTGCTGGAGAAAAAGGCCCACTTGGTCCTATCGGAGAAAAAGGTCCTGTAGGCCCACATGGTATTACTGGCGATAAAGGATTAACTGGTCCAACCGGCCCTATGGGCGATAAAGGCCCACAAGGTCCAGTGGGTCTGATAGGTGAAAGAGGTCCGGAAGGTCCAGATGGTCCTATCGGAGAAAAAGGCCCACAAGGTCCACAAGGCCCACCAGGTGCAAAAGGATTGACTGGCGTCCCTGGTCCGATTGGTGATAAAGGAGAAAAAGGAACACAAGGTCCACAAGGCGATAAAGGATTAACTGGCCCTACTGGTCCTATCGGAGAAAAAGGCCCACAAGGTCCACAAGGCTCTCAAGGTGAAAGAGGTCCAGCTGGTCCTATCGGAGAAAAAGGCCCACAAGGTCCACAAGGAGTTCAAGGCCCACAAGGTGAGCGAGGACTAATTGGTCCACAAGGTCCACAAGGAGAACAAGGTACTGTAGGTGAACAAGGTCCTGTTGGTCCACCTGGACCCAGAGGTCCACCAGGTCCACCCGGAGAAAAAGGTCCTGCAGGTGGAATGTCTGCAGAACAAAAAGCATTGTTCAAAGAACTCTTGGAGATAATGACTAACAAAAATGTTATTACAACTGAAGAACAAATCAAGTTAATGAGTTATCTTTACTAATGTTTGATAGAGTGAATTGCTAATGAGTGAAAAACCTGAAAAAATAGAATTTAAAATGTTGGATTACAAACGTCTTGAAAATGATTTTGTGTCTTTTGAATTAGAAGATGGAACAATTGTAAAAGTTAAAGTTGATTTAGATCGTGTTGGTATAGCTACAAATTTTAAAAATCCTGATGGAACTCCTCACTATGCGATTAATACTTCTGTAAAACTTTCTATTACGCCTCCTGATAAAAAATTCACAGTTCACAAAAATACTATCAACGGAAAGAATTCACAACCTCCAAGTCAAATGTTCTCCTGATCAAATTATATTTTTTTATGTTGATTATTTTTACTTGATAACAAATGTTTATGGCTGATTTTAAGAATTAAAATTAGAAAAAGGAAAAACAAATCGTCATTATACGACGATTGTTAATTTTTTGACGTTATTATCGTCTTTTTGCTGCTTTTCTTTTTGGAGCTGCTCGTCTTTTTGGAGCTGCTTTTTTAGCTGCAGATTTTCTAGAAGCTTTTCTTTTTGGAGCTGCTTTTCTTTTTGGAGCTGCTCGTCTTTTTGGAGCTGCTTTTTTAGCTGCAGATTTTCTAGAAGCTTTTCTTTTTGGAGCTGCTTT
>JBHIUL010000031.1:1552-3213 GCA_042138315.1 Nitrosarchaeum sp. | reverse complement strand
ATGCAATTTATTGCAAATGTCTTCTACAGTGTCTCCCTCTCTTGCAATTAATGGTTCTTTAAAATCAGTTTCTCCACCTTTTGGTCTCATGTAAATTCTTATGAAATTTAGTTTTTCATAGATTTTTTCTTTTAATAATTCTATGTTGATTTCTGAATTTGCTGAAACTTCAACCACTTCTGATTTTATTTTTGTTTTTAGATCCTCTAAAAATTCTCTATCTACAAGATCTATTTTATTTAAAATTGTAAGTGATTTTGAATAACTAATATTCCCTGCAATGTGATCTGCTAATTGTTCTGATGTGATATCTTCTCGAATTACAACTCTGGCACTGATTATGCCGTAAATATGTAAAATATCTTTTAGATGCTGTTCTGATATTTTTGTTAATTTCACTTGTTGTGCAATTGCAATGCCTCCCATTGGAGATTTTTCAATTGTAATGTTTGGCGGTAATTTATTTAATCTAATTCCTATATTTCCTAATTCATTTACTAACACATCTTCGTGAAAAGGTTGGAATACGTCTAGCATTAGTAAAACCAAATCTGCAGTTCTTGCAACCGAAAGTATTCTTTTTCCTAGACCTTTCCCACTTGATGCACCCTTGATGATCCCTGGTAAATCTAAAACTTGAATTCTTGCCCCTCTATATTCCATCATTCCAGGAACAACTGTCAATGTTGTAAATTGATAAGCTCCTACAGTTGATTTGGCATCTGTCAATTTATTTAATAATGTGGATTTTCCGACACTTGGTAATCCAATAAACACAACAGTGGCATCTCCTGAACGTCTGACATCAAACCCATCTGTTTTTACTCCGCTTTTTTGAATTTCTTTATCTTCTTGCTCTCGTTTTAGCTTTGCAATTTTTGCTTTTAGTAAACCAATGTGATGGTTTGTAGCTTTGTTGATCTGAGTTTTTGCCATTTCATCTTGTATGGCTTTAATTTTTTCAGGAATTCCCAAATCTATTCACCTCTTTTGTTATTCTTTTCAAATAAAATCCTATGATTTCTCTTTATCTTCTCTCTTCTTCTGATTGAGATATTGAAAATTCTTTGACAATAAAATGAGTAGTTTTAATCAATTCCATCGGTATTTATCACTGGTAGCTGTAAAGATGTGACTTGGTTACTTGTAACAAATGTTATCATGAATATCATGATCAATGTATGGGAAAAGCTGGAATGTTTAATTGTGACTGTAAATGCATGCAGTCTTAGCTTGTAATTATTCTTCAATATTGTGATTCTTTGCTTTAAATAACAATACATTGTGAATAAAGCATGCCTCAACTACAAATCACTGCAGAAACAATGACTAGAATGAAGACAATTACTGGAATCACCCATGTCCGTGATGGAGATTTCATGGTTAACGAACTGATCGATATTTTAGAGCAAAAAATTCGAGAACGACGATAATCACCACATCTCAGATTGAACTTCTGTGGGAAATTTAAAAAATAATTGTAAAAAAATCAATTATTCTTTATAGTGTACTAGTAACGTATCTTTCATTACTGGATGAACTGATATTATATTTTCACCCTTTTCAGCTAGAAATTTGTTAACTACGTCTTGAAGGAATACTCCTTGAGATAATTTTTCCGCTTCAAAATATTGTATTTTGTGAATCATTGTTGTATTTTG
>JBHIUL010000031.1:0-1452 GCA_042138315.1 Nitrosarchaeum sp. | reverse complement strand
TATCTGAAAAAGTAATCTCACAACTTGCTAAACAATATAGGCAAAAAGAACCTGAACAATTTCTTGCAATGTATGACTCTATTAGAGATAAATCAAAAACTGAATAAATTTTCTATCTGGTTGGTATTTGGATAAATGGCGTGCCACCTTCACCTACAACTAGTGGTAGTTTTCCATCCCAAGCTTGCACTTTGAGCCATTCTAAATAATTTGGATTTTGTGCTAATGCTTCATTGATTATTCTGATTGCTTCTGCTTCACCAGATGCCTCTGCTACGTTTGCAGCAGCAATACCTTTTGCTTGTTGTTCTTGTTGTCTTGCTTCGACTTCTATTCTTCTAAGATCGTTTTCTGCTTTGAGGGCTTTTTGTTCAGCTTCGACTTTAGATTCTATAGCTTGTGAAAATAATGGTGAGAATTGAAAATCTGTAATGGATATGGCATCTGTACTGATATTATATGGTGTTAAACGTGCAGTGATTTCTGTTTCAATGTCTGCTTTTACAAGTGGTCTTTTTGTGATTAATTCTTCTGCATTATATTTGGCAGTAATCTGTTTTACAACTTCTTCTACTGCGGGTTGAATAATTCTAGATTCATAATCTAAACCTACTTCCTTATACAAAACATGAACTGAATTTGGAGATGCTCTATAGTTGACTGTTACTTCTGTTGATACTGTTTGAAGATCTCTTGAAGCACCAGATGTTGCCTTGACAAATTTGAGTGTTCTAACTTCCATGTTTATCACTTTATCTTGAAATGGTACTACAAAATGCAAACCTTCCTCTAATGGTGGAACTGATGTGTCTACGGCACTCCAATGTAGTAAAACACCTCTATTTCCAGATTCAACTATTTGTACTGATGCTGCAGCTAACGCCGCAATTAGGATAAATCCAATAATTCCAAGAATTAGTAATTTAGCTTTACCAAAATTTACTTCTACTCTTGGCTGTTGATATTTAGACACGCATATTGCTCTTTTGCCCCTTATATTATGTTAATTAACGGATTTTATTTTTTATTTTAGCAAATATCTCTGATGATTTATTTTGATTGTAAAAAGACAATGATGAAATAGAATGAATATTATGATTTTGTATGGCAGAAAGTGGATTAATTTGGATTTATTTGATATTTCTATTGATTCCTTTAATGAAAATATTACCACGCGTGTTAAAAAAAATCAAACAAAAAAAATATGGTACCATTTCACAACCTTCTGATAATCAATTTCATTACTCAAATAACACCATTTCAGAATCTTCAGGAGAAACAAAACCATCTGAATATCAAAAAGAATCCAAGCCAAAATCTCTTGATATGTTGGTATTAGGTGAACTCAATCATGGTACAAAAAACTTTGATGTTCTCCAAAAAACATTGGGAATTGACAGTGAGACTCTTGATTCTGTTTTAGATGAATTGGAAAAAAAGGGTTTAATGCAA